>JANOVN010000156.1:0-12880 GCA_031417455.1 Hyphomicrobiaceae bacterium
TAATACCAAACCGCATAAGTACTGACTTATGCGGTTTGGTATCCGCGCGTGGGGTTGGTGGGGCGGCCACGCGCAAAGCAAAGAGAATACCAGCCCGCAGCCTGTCGAACGAAGAGTCAAAACTTCTGCGGGCTGGTATAAAGTATTGCGGTTCTGACCTACGCAAAAAATCGGGTGCAAAAAATCAGATCTGGGATCACAGCGCCATCACAATTTTGGCAAGACCTGATCCAATCCTAAGGCGCTGTAATTAGTCGCACAATTGGCACTGATACATTGCGCTTGCGTAATGTTCCGCCCAGCCCAGAAAATCCCATCACGCGCCATCACGCAATGCCCGCGCGACACCTCGACAACGTGAGTGGTGGTGATCGCCGTCCATGCGTAAGTGACTGTCATCGCCGGACACATGCTCCGCGTTACCGTCAATCAAACGACGCCCACTCAACCCCGAGGAACTTTTATATGACACGTGCTCTTTATATCGCCGCTGCTCTCGCCGCTGGCCTTTCGACCCCAACCCTGGCAGCCGAACAAGCGACCTCGCCGGCCACCAATGCACCCGTTGTGGCAGCCGAAGCGGCAGCGCTCACCGTCGACGCCAACGCTCAAAAAGTCCGCCAGATTCTCGTCGCGCAGGGCTATTCCAACGTCTCGCAACTCAATCGCGATGCCAAAGGCCATTGGGTCGGCACGGCCGTGAAAAATGGCAAGACCCTCGCCGTAGCGATTACCTTACCGGCCAAAGAGCAAGCCAAGGAAAGCGTCACGAAGACGAACTAACGTCTGCTGTAAGTTACTGACTTACCAAAAAATATAAAAACGGCGCCCACGCGATCACATTGGGCGCCGTTTTTTGTGAACGGCCTACTAGAGCCTGATCGTTTGAGATGGAAGCATTTGCGGACATCGAGAACGTGAATCAGTCTCTAAAAGCAAAGACCTAGAGCGCATTCGCACGCTAAATTTGATTCAATCAAGAGCGAACGCGCTCTAACTCCGCCTCAACCTGACGAACCGCGCCGCCTCAATGAGCATACCGGCCCGGTCACCGAACGGCGCAAGGGCTGTAATCGCGGCACGCTCCGCCGCCTCCAACTCCGCTCGCGCAGCATCAGGCCCCATCAGCGACACGAGCGTCGCCTTGCCCGCCGCCTGATCCTTGCCGACAGCTTTGCCAACGGTGGCTGCATCGCCCTGCGCATCGAGCAGATCGTCCGCGATCTGGAACGCGAACCCCAGATGATCGCCATACGCTTTGAGCGCCGCGCGCTCCCCGGCACTTGCCTGACCCAGGATAGCCCCCGCTTCAGCAGCATACGTGATGAGCGCCCCGGTCTTCATCGCCTGCAACCGGCGAACATGCTCCGCAGTGGCAACCGCTGGAATTCCTAACTTGTCGGCCTTGAGATCGAACGCCTGCCCGCCAACCATGCCACCCGGCCCCGCCGCCCGTGCCAACGCCAACACAAGTTCAGACCGCACCGCAGGATTCATATGCGTTGCAGGCCTCGCCAGAATATCGAACGCGAGCGTCAACAGCCCGTCGCCCGCCAAGATCGCCGTCCAATCGTCATAAACCTTGTGCACCGTCGGTCGGCCCCGCCGCAAATCGTCGTTGTCCATCGCCGGCAGATCGTCATGCACAAGCGAGTAACAATGCAGACATTCCAAGCTCGCCGCAGTGTCGAGCGCCGCCTCGGCGGACAGCCCGAACAATGCAGCACATTCCATCACCAGAAAGGGCCGGAACCGCTTGCCCCCGCTCAATACCGCGTGGCGCATCGCAGCCGTCAGCCGCTCGGGTGGTGCCGACATGCCGCCTTGATATGTTGGCCCCGTATGAGACAAATGCACAGCGAGCCTGTTTTCAACCAATCGAGCAGCAAGTGCGAGCCGGTCGGTAAAGGCAGGCGCAGCGTGAGACATAGGGGAGTTACCTTGCGGGGCTTGCAGTTGGAACTGAGCCACGCTCGGGCGACGGGCGGCAGCTTTCGGGTGGGGTATAGCATCGGTGGATGAGAAGCACAGCCAGGATGGCAGCCTCTCGAGCGTTGAAAACGGCAGCGAGGCGGCGGAGTCCACGCCCTCGCATGCCGCCTCGACTGCGTCCGTGCCAACGATCAAATCGTCTCCTGCCACGATCCCCTCGTTCACCCGCGCGTTCCCGGCATCCCACCAAACGGCGCATCAGGTAGCACCATCCGCCCCGCCAACTCCCCTCAACCCCAAGTTCGAGCTGACCTCACTCATCAAGGCGTTGCCCGAACCGGCACGTCCATCTGCGCCGCCGCCATTATGGATTGAGCAATCGCCACCCACCGGACCGGCAAACCGGCACGCCCCCTCCTTGATCCCTACAGCCCCAGCAGATGTCCGCGTCCATCAAACCCAGCCCGCCCCCAGCTTCACACCCTTCGTCGCGCCAAGCGCCCGCCTGGAGCATTTTCCGATCGAAGTGGATACCGGTTCGGCGAAGAAAATGCGACCAAACAAGAACCTAGAGCGGCATTCCGATTCCGTAGGATCGGAAAGCGCTCTAGCCCCGGCTTCTCCGCCACAAACAGCAAAGCCACCCGCCCCAACTCCAACCCTGCTCAAACGCCTCACCCGCCATGCAGCAACCGCCGCGCGTTTTGCCGCCATCGCCTTCGCGGCATGGTTCGTGACCGTGATGGTGCTGATCGCCGCCTTCCGCTTCATCAACCCGCCGCAGTCCATGCTGATGCTCACCCAGCGCCTTGGCGGCCAAACTTTGCAACACGACTGGGTGCCGCTGGAGCAAGTCTCGACCAACCTGCGCCGCGCCGTCATCACGTCTGAAGATGCCAAATTCTGCCGTCACTGGGGCTTCGACATCGGTGAAATCCGCGCCGCCATGCGCTCCACCGAAGGCTATGGCCGCGGCGCCAGCACCATCACCCAGCAGCTGTCCAAAAACCTATTTCTGTGGAATGGCAAGAGCTACATCCGCAAAGCCCTCGAGGTGCCGCTAACGCTCGCGATCGAAGGGTTCTGGTCAAAAAAACGCATCCTCGAAGTCTATCTCAACTTCGCCGAATGGGGCCCCGGCGTGTTCGGCGCGCAAGCCGCCGCCGAGTACTATTACAGCAAACCGGCCAGCCAGCTGAGCGAACGCGAAGCAGCCTTGCTGGCCGTGTCGTTGCCCAACCCCATTGCCCGCGACGCCTCCGACCCCAACCCCGCCATCGCCCGCCGCGCCTCGACCCTTCAAGCCCGCATGCGCATCCAAGGCATAAGCTATTGCGCCCTGACACCGAAGAAGACTTGAATCGTGGGAACGCCTCTGCCAGCCTGCGCACAAGGCGCAAATAATAGACCTACTGATTCAACAGCGCCCGCTTTTCCGGGTTCAGTGCCGCATCGAAATACCGGACGACCTTGGGTCGCCCATCGCCTCTCAGATCGCGAAGCTTGCTCCCCTCGACCAGCAGCAGCGTCTTGTCTTCGCCCGAAACGACAACCGCAGCCGGAATACCCTTTCTCAGACGCATCCCATACCGGCTGGCCACATCGAGGTTTTTCTTGAAGCGGCCCACATCGACCTTCACCACGACGTAGTGCTCTGCTAGCAGGCTGCCCAGATCGGCAGCATTCATATCTTCATCGAACGCCCGGCATTCCGGGCACCAGTTTGCCCCAAACACCAGCAGCACCAGCTTCTTCTCGGCAGCGGCCTGCTTAACGGCCGCCATCACATCGCGCGTGGCATCGGCCAATTCGTCATAAACCGGCAGCCGCCGGGCAACGGGTGCCGGATCGGCATGAACGGGCAGCATCAACAACGCACAGGCAAGAGCAATTTGGCACAGCAGGCGGATCATTTTGAAACGAGACCGGATTGTCCCGCAGCCTCAATCGCGGCGGGTACGCACTCCACCCAAAACCCATGCCACCAGCCAGATCGGCACTACGACCATGGCGCCAACGATCATGTATTGCAGCAGCCACTCGATGGAGCCGAACCCGAGATCGTAAATGCGCCGCGCCAAAACATTCAGCGAGGAAAATAGATTGTGCGCGTTAATTCCAAGCGCCGACAGCACGACGCCGACCACCAGCGAGATAATCGCCAGCCGCAGCGCGATGCCAGCCAGCCCCGTCCCAATCCAATCCCGCTGATCCATGTGATCTCCTCAATCTGTTCCGAGGGGATAGCACGCGCGCCAGCAATGGGGCTAGAGTGCTTCCGCGAAAAGCATGCCCCCGCGAAGGCCGAGGTGTGCGCGGTTTTCCGGCAAAGAAGCACGGCAAAACAGAGAGCTAGGGTCCTTTTCGCGTTTTCACTCAAGAGCTCGCTCAACCCATGTCCCCAACACTCATGGAACCCAATATCGGTTAGTGCGTTCACTGCTCACGAAACAGCTCAATCTCAGCGTCGTACCAAATCTCCGTAGGGGGTACCTGCGGGGGGCCGCTCGGGTCGGGCTGTTTCGCCCCATACAAAGAATAAAAGTGCCAAGCGCGCGTACGTCGGCGGGAACTGCTCTCACTCTTATCCATGATCGCGACGATCGCAACATCAGGCGCCGCGAACGCGCGGGAGCGACAATTGTCATACCCAGAGCGCTGCGCCGGGTCCGCTGACAACGTGGCGCCCAAGACCGCAATCGACCCGCACGGACGTCTACTGACCTCCTAAAACTTGCATCCGGCAAAAAATTTTACCGGTGCCGTAACACCTCCATGCCTCGTCGCGAAGACTAGATACACCACCTGATAAGGCCGGTCCGGACTGCCCTGGCAAGTCTCAACAGCCTCATCGGCACCACGGTGCTTTTCAAAAAACGCTTAGCAGCACTCAGCTGGCATTGGGGTTGGTCCGTCTCGACGGCCTCGCCACGAGACCAACTGTCTGCCCGGCAAAATCTGGCTCCAACTCAACTCAAGCAAAAGGGAAGTTACCATGCAAGTCAAAGCTCTGTTCACGTTCACACGCGCAGCCCTCGTCGCGTCTGCCCTCGTATTTGGCGCGGTCGCAGCCCACGCCGAACCGTTCAATCCCACGAAATTCTTTGAAAAGCTTGCAGCGGAAGGCAACAGCGCGCCGAAAGATTTCGACGCCAAGAAGTTTTTTGACAAGCTTGCTGCCGAAGGCAACTCGGCAGACAAGCCGATCGACGCAAAAACATTCTTCGACAAGCTCGCCGCCGAAGGCAACAGCATGCCGAAAGACTTCGATGCCAAGAAGTTCTTTGACAAGCTTGCCGCCGAAGGCAACTCGGCCGCGATGCCTCCAATGGTTACGATGAAGAAGTAAAGCCCAGCGCAGCGGAACCTGGTCAATCCAGCTGGGTTCCGCCCTCGCTATTCCGATTAGTGACCTTTAGAGCCCAGGACAATTCGATGACCGCCCATCGTCCCCTCGCCATTTTGACCGCCGCTGCTGCGGTCGCCGTCTTTGCAGGTTCGAGCCTCGCCAAGCCTCCATCTCCCCAACCCAAAATGACGAAGCTCGAAGCCGCGACCTCTCTGGCGCCGATGCTTTCGCGCGTCCTTCCCGGCGTCGTCTCCGTGTTGAACACGGGTGAGCGCCTAAAGCCCATCACGGTTGAGGCCGCCAGTTCTTCGTCCTCGGTTCCTGTCGAGCAAGCCGCGGTCAAGGAGCCCTTTCAAAGCGGTGGCTCCGGCGTCATCGTCGACGCCGAAAAAGGTATCATTATTACGAACAACCACGTCATCGTGGATGCGACTCGCATCGATGTTGCGCTCGATGACGGACGCGTCGTCGAAGCCAAGCTTATAGGGACCGACGTCGGCACCGATGTGGCTGTCCTCCAGATCCCTCTCAAAGGGCTGACCGCCGTCCCGTTTGGTAATAGCGACCGGCTACGTATTGGCGATTTTATCGCCGTCGTTGGAAATCCGTTCGGACTTGAAGGCAGCGCGTCTCAAGGGATCGTTAGCGCGCTAAAGCGCTCTGATATCGGGTACGAAGTTTTTGAAGACTTCATTCAGATCGATGCCGCTGTGAACCCGGGCAACTCTGGCGGGGCTCTGGTCGATGTCGAGGGCCGACTCGTCGGAATCAATACCGCGAGTGGGGCCGCCAAATTGCGAACGCAAGGAATTGCATTCGCAATACCGGTCAACATGGCGCGCGCCGTCGCAGACGAACTGATCTCGAAAGGCAAGTTCAAGCGCGGCGTGGTCGGTGTCGTGACCGAGAACCTGGGCTTTGAATCAGCTCAGGAAATGAACTTGATGATCACACGGGGCGCAGCCGTCAAATCTGTATTTCCAGGAACTCCAGCAGCCGAGGCCGGAGTGAAAAAGGGCGACGTCATCGTCGCGATTGACGGCAAACCGGTGCGAGGCCACTCCGATTATGTTGCCCGTGCTTCAACAACGCCGATCGGCAAAAAACTCAAAATCGAACTGGTGTCGAAATCCGGCAAACGAGTCGTGACGCTAGCCGTGGCCGATGTCGGCGTCACGCCCATGAGTGAAGCCCCTCCCATGGGACTGACGTCGCTCAATGGTCTGACGTTGGGTGCGATGCTGCCAGGCTTCAAAGCATTCGGATTGGTACAGGGCGCCCGCGTGCTGACTGTTAACGGCGAGATACTTTCCAGAAGCGGCCTGAAAGCCGACGACGTCATTACGAAAATCGACACTTCAAACATTCGTACGCCGCAAGACGTGTTCGATACCGCAAGTTCAAAGATGGGCCGCTACCGGCTCGAAGTGTTCCGGGATGGTAAAACGCTCTGGATTTGGCTCACAAGCTAACGCCTGAACCTCGGCGGTGAGGGGGGCCATGAAGGCACCCCGCGCCAACCGCACGGCAGTGCTTCAAATTGGCAGGACCGACCGGATCTGATCTTCATATTGCTTCACCGCCTGCAGCGCCCGCGCCTTCATAACGGGGTCGTGGTCTGGCACTTTGGACGTAAAGCCCTCGATGGCCTCACGCGCGTTGACCATGATCTTTCCAGCCACCGCCTGCGGGTTCATCTCACGCAAGCACATGGACTGCAGCAACTGGGTGAGAATAACGCCCGTCGCCAGCGACAGACCCGAGAGTTCTGCAACCTCACGTTTGAGACGCTCGATTTCCTTGCTATCCGCCATTGCCTTGAAGCTCCGTTGCTGATCGACCCTGACCGCTTGCTAGCGTTACGCCACCAGCGACACAAGACTAAAGATCAATAAGGATTGCCGCTTCAGAAGAGACCAAGGAAGAGATCGCCGAAGAAGGGGCCATCGCAAGCCCGCGCGGAAAAAAATGGGCCCCAGACTTATCTCCCCGCTCCCTCACACCCGTGCGACTGAAATGGCACCTTGTTTCACGAGGATCCAGAACGCGTGCTGGGCGAATTGGGAAACAGGGGTTTTGCGCGGAGTTCGCAAACCCATCAGCTGGCCCGGATCGCGAGAGCAGGTGCGTCATGCCCCAACGGCTGGACCAGGATAGTCCAGGCGGCCCTCGGTATCGCTGCGCAGAACGCGGGTCAGGATTTGCTATTAAGAAATAGCAACGGTCCATATCCCCATTCTTTAAAACGGCGAGACCGCCGGAGCAATCCGGGCCTGATCGGCACCCTCACTTTTCAACCCTCCGAGCCAACGGGCCGCGGAGATAGCGGCGCGTTAACCACTCCAACCCGTAAGAACCGCATCGAAAATCCTCCAACATTCGATCAAAGCGCGCCCTGATACGGATCAAGGACGCGAGCGCGCCATTTGCGATGCTGAACAGAATTGAAAAACCTGTCGAATGACCGGGAGTGCGCTTGAACGACCTCTTGAGCAGCCACATCACGAACAATCGGCCAGCGCTCGCAGCTCGCGGTGCCTGGACGGCGCGCAATGCTGGTCAGTTGGCAGATCTCATCGCGGGGCTTCCCCAGCTTGCTGGCGGTCAAAAATCACAGATCATCGACATGAGTGGCGTCAAGGAACTCGATACATTCGGTGCGTGGTCGCTCCAACAGCTCGTGACCAGCCGTCGCGCTTTGGGCGAAACCATCGAGGTTACTGGCTTGGCCGAACGGTTCACCGGTTTAATCGAAGCGGTCCGGCAAACGCGCAACGAGACCCCAGTCGATCCTCCGCGCGAAAATGCATTGGCCGCATGGGTCGAGGCGGTCGGGCGAACGACCAGCGAGGCGGGCACCGACCTCAAATACCTCCTCAACATGCTCGGAGCGGTCGGCAGCGCGCTGGCGGCGACGGTCAAGAACCCTGCGGCATTTCGATTGACGTCGACCGTGCATCACGTCGACCGCGTTGCTTGGCAAGCGGTGCCGATCATCCTGCTCATCACGTTTCTCATCGGTTGCATCATCGCCCAGCAAGGATTCTTCCATTTCCGCAAATTCGGTGCCGACCAATACGTGGTCGACATGATCGGAATTCTGGTCGTGCGCGAGATCGGAGTCTTACTGGTCGCGATCATGGTCGCCGGGCGGTCGGGCAGTTCCTATACGGCCGAACTCGGTTCCATGAAAATGCGCGAAGAGATCGACGCGCTGAGCACGATGGGGCTCGACCCCGTCACGGTTCTCATTCTGCCCCGCGTCACCGCTCTCATCATCTCGGTGCCCATCCTGACGTTCCTCGGCGCCATGTCGGCACTCTACGGGGGAGGCTTGGTCGCCTGGGCCTATGGCGGCATGAGCCCCGACATTTACATCGCGCGTCTCCAGGAGGCGATCACCCTCGATCACTTCAAGGTCGGCATGATCAAAGCGCAGTTCATGGCTTTGATCATCGGGATCGTGGCCTGCGCAGAAGGCTTGAAAGTGCGCGGCAGCGCTGAATCTCTCGGGCTCCAGACCACGGCGTCGGTCGTAAAATCGATCTTTCTCGTGATCGTCCTCGACGGACTATTCGCCATCTACTTCACCGCGATAGGGATCTGAAATCATGGGCGGCGAAGTTCAAAAACCAGCGATCAGAGTACGCGATGTCGTCGTCGGCTTTGGCGACCGTGTCGTCCTGAAACAACTGTCGATCGACGTGCAAAAGGGCGAGATCCTCGGCTTCGTCGGCGGGTCGGGGAGCGGCAAGTCTGTGCTGCTGCGCACGATCATAGGACTGCTTCCCAAGCGGGACGGTACCATCGAAGTCTTTGGCCGCAACATCGACGATCTGGACGATGAACAAAGGCAAGCGATCCAGCGCCGTTGGGGCGTGTTGTTTCAACATGGCGCGTTATTTTCATCGTTGACCGCACGGCAGAACGTCGAGTTCGCCATGCGCGAAAACCTCCATCTCAGCGACGCTCAAATGGCATCCATTGCCACCACCAAACTTGCCATGGTGGGCTTAACAGCAAAGGACGCCGGCAAGATGCCATCCGAACTGTCCGGGGGCATGACGAAGCGCGTCGCGCTTGCACGGGCCTTGGCGCTCGACCCAGAAATCCTGTTCCTGGACGAACCGACCTCGGGGCTCGATCCGATCTCGGCCGCCGACTTCGATGTGTTGATCAAAACGCTGCAGAAAACGCTGGGGCTTACGGTGTTCATGGTGACACACGACCTCGCCAGCCTCCACACCGTGTGCGACCGCATCGCCGTATTGGCGGAAGGCAAGATCGTCGCCATTGGACCGATAGCGACCATGCTCAAATCCGAACATCCATGGGTAAAGTCCTACTTCAGAGGGCGGCGGGCAGCCCTGATCGAGCCACGCACTTCCAATCAATCTGTTTGAGGCGGCACCCATGGAAATTCGAGCACGCTATATGCTCATCGGCCTCTTCACCCTAGCCGTTATCGCAGCGGGACTGCTGTTCGTGTATTGGCTGAATGCGACGGGCGGATTGGGCAAGCGAGCCCCATATCGCATCCGCTACGATAGTCCGGTGTCAGGTCTCCTCAAGGGATCAGCCGTGTTGTTCAACGGCGTCCGCGTCGGCGAAGTGACGGCCCTAACGCTTGATGCCGCCAACCCACGCGACGTCATGGTTGCCATCGCAATCGAAAAGACGGCCCCGGTGCGTGCAGATACCGTTGCCAGCATCGAATTCCAAGGTTTGACGGGAGCGCCTGTGGTGTCGCTTGTGGGAGGCTCGGCTACCCTTCCCTTGATCGCATCGGCCAGCGGCCCGGTGCCTCTTCTGACTGCCGAAAAGAATGCCGGGCAGGGCATGACCCAAGCGGCGCGCGACGCACTCCGCCATATCGATGCTGTCGTGACCGAAAACGCCGAGCCGCTCAAAAATCTAATCGCCAATATCGACAAGTTTTCGGGCGCACTGGCACGCAATACCGATCGCGTGGATGGCATTCTCGCTGGCGTCGAACGGCTGACGGGCGGTGGTCAAAAGTCGATTTCCCGCGTCTACGATCTGGTGCCCCCTCGAACGATAGCGGGAATCGCCAAGCTGCCTGCCGGACAGTTGCTGGTCGCCGAACCGACAACCCTGGGCGTCTTCGATAGTGACAAGATCCTGGTCCGATCGCCGACCAGCGACAAACCCGTGCTTGAGAATGCCCAGTGGCCTGACCTACTGCCGAAGGTCATCCAGGTGCGGATTATTCAGTCCTTCGAGAACGCAAAGTACGCGGGTGCTCTGGCCCGGGTGCCGGAAGGGACGAAAGCAGACTATCAATTGCTGATCGACATCCGCAGCTTTCAAGTTGTGACCGACCCAGCCATTGCCGGTGAAGTCGAACTGGCCGCAAAGATCGTTGGACCCGAAGGTCAAATCATCGGGACGCGGCTGTTCCGGGCGACGAGGCCGTTGGCAACACTTGATACACCGCTTGCCGCCAAAGCACTTAGCGATGCCTTCGAACAGCTTGCAGCCGAAATTGTTGCCTGGACCTGCGGCGCGGTTTGATACCGGCGAGCAGGTCGGCTTGCGCCAGAACAATCAAAGTGAAGCGAAGATAGCTTAACATCTCACAAAATACACGCTGGAGAATTGGAGGCTGAGATGACCCATCTGATACGGCTGAATACCTTGCTCGCAACTGCGGGCTCTGGTGCCGCACTTGTTGCAACGCTCATCTGCCTACCAGTTCACAACGCTCGTGCAGCCGGCGATAGCGCGGTCAGCACCCTCGTGGGATCATGGGGTGGGAGCGGTCGCATTTCATATACCGACGGCTCGTCGGAAGCCATTCGTTGTTCGGCTTATTACACCGGCGGTGGCAACGCTCTGAACATGGTCATTCAGTGTAAAAGCGATAAAAACCCAATTCACATTCGCAGCAAACTACGCATCCAAGGTTCCAACGCTTCCGGCGACTGGGAGGAGCGGACCTTCAACGCGTCAGGTTCCGTTTCTGGAACCGTCAGCGCCAGCTCCATGTCGCTCAATATCTCAGGCGGCGGCTTTGACGGTTCGATGTCGGTGTCCTTCGGCATGTCCTCTCACACGGTGAACGTCACCACGAAGGGGATTGCAATGAGCCGTGCGAACATGAGTTTTAGCCGGAAATAATACCAAACCCTACGCCGACACCGCTCGCCGCCCGATGCGCTCCCCTCGAGACGGCAAGCGGCGGCCAAGGCTGGCGAACTGGGCCGTCTCGATATTACCGAGAAACAGCCGGGTCGCATTCTCCCAACTGAAATCGAGCGCCTTTGCACGCACCACGGCCTTGTCGAGCGCAAGCGCTGCACACGCTGCCGCCCGCAGATCATCGCACAAGAAACCGGTAACGCCTTGCTCCACGACATCGATCGGCCCAGTAACAGGAAAGGCCGCAATCGGTAGACCCGAAGCCATACCTTCGAGTTGAACGATGCCGAACGTCTCGGTCCGGCTCGGCAACACGAACACGTCGGCCGAGGCGTAGCACTCAGCCAAATCCTCACCCGTCTGCCGGCCCGTGAAGATCACGTCGCGATATCGCGCGCGCAGTTCAGCCAATTGAGGGCCATCGCCGACGACGACCTTCAGACCCGGCAAATCAAGATCGAGAAACGCCGCGATATTCTTCTCAACCGCCACCCGCCCAACGCTAACAAACACCGGACCATCACCAAACCGGCGCACGCGGCGCGGCGCAAACAGCTCCGTATCGACACCGCGTGTCCAAGGCAGAATGCGCTCAAACCCGCGCACTGACAGCTCCTGCGCCAGCGACGCCGTGGCAACCATGACACCGGCACCCCCATTGTGGAATGCCCGAAGCAAGCCGTATGTCCACGATTGCGGAATGCCAAACCGGGGCTTGAGATACTCTGGAAACCGGGTGTGAAAACTGGTGGTAAACGGGATCCGCCGCGACCGGCAATAAGACCGCGCCATCCAGCCCACCGGCCCTTCGGTCGCAATATGCACGCCATCGGGTGCAATCTCGCCAAACCGCCGCCGGACATGGGAAAACCCGGGAATCGACAACCGGATTTCCGGATAAGTCGGCGTTGGCACCGTATAAAATTCGGCGGGTGAAATGAACTCAAGCTCGGCACCGAACTTCGGTGCCTCCTCAGCCAGCCGTTCATATGTACGCACGACGCCATTTACTTGCGGTCGCCACGCATCGGTTGCGACCATGATCTTCATCAGGCAGCCTTGAGTTCAGGGCTGGACATCATCGGCTCAGCGCTATCGCGGGCCCGCACCACCTCCCGCCATCTGATCAACTCGAGGTCACCGTCTTCCGTCTCGCCGATGGCCGTGCAGCTCTCGACCCAATCGCCGGTGTTGACATAGTGGACGCCGCCGAAATCATGCGAGGCCGCCCGATGGATATGACCGCAGATGATGCCGTCGACATTACGCCGCTTGGCCTCGTCGGCAAGATTACGCTCGAACTCACCGATAAAGTTCACCGCAGACTTAACCCGATGCTTGAGATAGCTCGACAACGACCAGTAACCAAACCCGAACTGCCGCCGCACAAAGTTGAGCGGCCAGTTCATCCACAGCGCGAACTCGTAACCGCGATCC
>JANOVN010000157.1:0-7245 GCA_031417455.1 Hyphomicrobiaceae bacterium
CGCCATCGGCCAATACCTCGCGAGCGCAGGCTTCAGCACCCCCGCAATTCACGCCCACGACCTCGACTTAGGCCTTCTCGTCATCGGCGACTTCGGCGACGCCGTGTTCGGCTCCACCATGGGCAAAACCGCGAGCCAATCAGACCTCTGGCGCGCCGGTGTTGACACGCTGATCGCGCTGCGCGCCTCGACGCCGCCTGTAGCGCTGCCACTTCCAGACGGCACCATCATCGCCATGTCGGCCTACGACCACCAAGCCCTCGGCATCGAAACCGAACTGCTCCTCGATTGGTACTGGCCAGCCGTCCACGGTACCCCCGCCCCCGCCAACGTCCAGGCCGAATATATCGGGCTCTGGTCCGCCGTTTTCGACCGCCTCGCGACCTTGCCCCGAGGTTGGGCCCTGCGCGACTATCACTCGCCCAACCTGCTCGCGCTGCCTGATCGCGCACCTCCTAAAAACGTCGGCATCATCGACTTCCAGGACGCGCAAGTAGGCCCCCACGCCTACGATCTCGTCTCGCTCCTACAGGACGCCCGGGTCGATGTCCCACCACCCCTCGAAGCCGAACTTCTCGCCTACTATTGCGATACCGTCGCAGCAATCGACCCGGCCTTCCAGCGCCGCTCGTTCGAGTGGAGCTACGCAGCGCTTGGCGCGCAACGCAATTCAAAAATCCTCGGCATCTTCGCCCGCCTCGCTCATCGCGACGGCAAACCGCAATACTTGGCCCACATCCCGCGCATCTGGTCCTATCTCGCCCGCGATCTTGCCCACCCCGAACTCATCGCACTCGCCAACTGGTATGATCGCGCCTTCCCGCCCGCCATTCGCCAAAAGCCACTGTCCCCCACCCGCAGCCGAGCCCTCGCATGACAACCAATCCGCAATGGCGGCCGCATGCTGCGTTCGTGCTGGCGGCAGGCCTGGGCAAGCGTATGCGCCACCTGACGCACGACATCCCAAAACCGATGGTGCTCCTAAACGGCATCCCGCTCATCGACCGCGTCCTCGACCGTATTGCGGACGCTGGCATTCCCCGCGCCATCGTCAACGTCCACTACATGGCGGACGCCCTCGAATCCCATCTCTCTCGCCGCACAAGGCCACACATCACCATCTCGAACGAACGCGGCCTCCTGCTCGAAACCGGCGGCGGCGTCATCAAGGCATGGCCCCACTTGTTCGCCAGCCCCTTCCTGATCCACAACTCAGATAGCGTCTGGATCGAGGCCGCCACGCAAAACCTCGCGGCCCTCTGCGCCGCCTGGAACCCCGACAAAATGGACAGCCTCATGCTGCTCGCCCCGCTGGCCGATAGCATGGGCTACGACGGCGACGGCGATTTCGACATGGCGCCGTCCGGCCAGCTCTCCCGCCGCCAACCGGGCACAACGACACCCTACGTCTTCGCTGGCGTCTCCATCGCCCACCCCCGCATGTTCGACGGCGCACCCCAAGGCGCGTTCTCGCTCAACAAGGTCTGGGACCAATCGATCGCACGTGGCCGGATCTACGGCGTCCGCCTCGATGGCATCTGGATGCACGTCGGAACCCCCGAAGCCGTCACGCAAGCAGAAAGGCGCATGGATCGTGAGCAAGCCCTCTAGCAAGCCCCGCATCTACACGATCCCCCCGTCGCAGCCATTCCTGCAGACGCTCGCGAAAGCCTTGCTGGAGGGCCGCCTGCCCAGGCCCGATGGCAAACCTCGCGGCCCCCTTGAGCTGGCAGGCATCACGCTCCTGTTGCCGACCCGCCGCGCCACCCGCGCCCTCCAAGATGCTTTCCTTGCCGCAGGGGCCGCACGCGCACTTCTCCTGCCCCGCATCCGCACTATCGCCGAAGGCGAAGAAGACCTGACCCTGCTCTCCGGCCTCGCCGGACTGAGCACCGTCTGCGCCGCCGAACTCGAAATCCCAGCCTCCGTCACCGAACTCGAACGCCGCTTGGTTCTGACCAAACTCGTTATGCAATGGTCCGCCGCGATGCGCGCCACCGACCATGGCGGCGATGATCCGCCAGACGGCCAGCCCCTCGTCGCCGCCGGTGCCGACACCCCGGCCCAGGCCGCCAACCTCGCCCGCGAACTTGCCCGCCTCGTCGACATGGTGGAAACCGAAAACGTCTCGCTCTCAGGCCTCGAAGGCATTGTCGATGACGAATTCTCCGCCCACTGGCAACAGACGCTGACCTTCCTCAAGATCGTCACCCAATGGTGGCCCGCCCACTTGGCCGAATGCGGCAAGCTCTCGCCCATGGACCGCCGCAACCGATTGATCCTTGCCGAAGCCCGCCGCCTCAACGACACCTTGCCCACCGGCCCCATGATCGTTGCGGGCGTCACCGGCTCGATCCCCGCAACCGTCGAACTGATGCGCGCCGTCGCGGGTCTCGACCAGGGCGCCATCGTCCTCCCCGGCGTCGATCTCGACTTAGATGAGGCAAGCTGGCAAGCGATCACCACCGGCGGCAGCGATGGCCGCCCCCATTCCGAGCACCCCCAGTTCGGTCTCAAAACCCTGCTCGACCGCCTTGGAGTCGACCGCAAGGAC
The DNA here is from genome assembly GCA_031417455.1 of Hyphomicrobiaceae bacterium. Lineage (GTDB taxonomy): Bacteria > Pseudomonadota > Alphaproteobacteria > Rhizobiales > Hyphomicrobiaceae > JANXVY01. Next base: position 2,555 of record JANOVN010000157.1, read on the forward strand.
GTCACACTCCTGTCAGACGCCACCCTGTCAGACGCCACGTCGGCAACCGGCCTCGCCGTCCGCGAAAACCTCGTCAGCCAAGCCATGCGGCCGTCGTCTACTACTGCAGGCTGGCACAGCTTCGCCGCCGCCGCTGACAAGCCCTCCTACATCGAAGCCGTCAACGGCCTGACCCTCATCGAAGCCGCCTCCGCCCAGGACGAAGCCGAAACCGTCGCCCTCGTCATGCGCGAAGTCGCCCAATCACCCGGTAAGACCGCCGCCCTCGTCTCGCCCGACCGTCTGTTGGCCCGCCGCGTCGCCATCCGCCTCGAAGCCTGGGGCATCCGCGTCGATGACTCAGCTGGCCGCCCGTTCGCCAAAACCGTTCCCGGCACCGTCCTCGACTTGACCATCGAAGCCGTTTCCTCAAGGTTCGCCCCCGGCCCGACCATCGCCCTGCTCAAGCACCCGCTCGTCCGCCTCCAGCTTCCGCCCTTCGAAATCCGCCGCGCCGCCCGCGCCATCGAACTCGCAGCCTTCCGCGGCCCCTATCTCGGCCAAGGCACACGTGGCATCCACGCCGCACTCGAAAGCGCCGAACGCGATTGCCTCGACGGTGACGAAGCCAAGAGCCAGCGCCGCCCCCGCGCCGTCCACCGCCTGTTTGCGCAAGATTGGCAAGGTGCGTACGGCCTGCTCAATCGCCTCGAAGGTGCCGTCGCCCCGCTCGTCGCACTGTTTGACACCCACGACCGATTGCCCCTCGCGACCTTCGCGCAGGCCCACGCCACCGTCGCCGAAAGCCTCTGCGCCGAACCAGCACCTGCCCCCATCGCCCCACTTGCAGCGCAAGGCCAACCCGCCCCAGAAACCACGGACGACCCCGCCCAAACGCCCTCGCCCCTCTGGCAAGGCGAAGCAGGCCTTGCCGCCAAGACCCTGTTCGAAGCTCTACTCCAGCCCGAGCTGATCGCGCCCGAAGTTGCAGCCAAGGATTACCCCGACCTCTACCGCGCACTCATCGCCACGGAAAACGTCCGCCCTCGCATCCCGGTCCACCCGCGTCTGTCGATCTGGGGCCCGTTCGAAGCCCGCCTTCAACAATGCGACGTGCTGATCTTGGGCTCACTCAACGACGGCACGTGGCCCCAGTCCGCCGACCCCGGCCCATGGATCAACCGCCCCATGCGAGCAGCCCTCAAGCTACCCGCACCAGAAGAAAAAATCGGCTACGCCGCCCATGACTTCACCCAGCTCATCGCCGGTCAGCGCGTCTACCTGACCCGCGCCGAAAAAATCGATGGCGTCCCGACCGTCCCTTCGCGCTGGCTCATGCGCCTCGAAGCCCTGCTCGCCAGCATGGGCCTCAAAGACCACCTCCGCGCCGAACCCACCAACTCCACATACTTGGCTTGGGCCCGCCAGCGCGACCAGCCCTCCCACCGCACGCCCGTCAAGCGCCCGGCCCCCCGCCCGCCCGTCGACATGCGGCCGCGCAAACTCTCCGTCTCGGCCATCGAGACTTGGATCGCCAACCCCTACGCGATCTATGCGTCCCGCATTCTCAAGCTCGAAGCCCTCCCTCTTATCGGCACCCAACCCGACGCCGCCATCCGCGGTGCCATCATCCACGAAGCCCTCTCCCGCTTCACCAGACAATTCCCCAACACCCTCCCCAACGACATCGAAGTCCAACTACTCGGCCACGCCAACGCCGTCCTCCAGGAGTGGACCGGCCACCCCCGCGTCGCAGCCTTCTGGCTCCCCCGCTTCGAACGCTTCGCCCGCTGGTTTGCCCAAACCGAACCCGCCCGCCGGTCAGACGGCTCCCGCACAGTCGCCGAGATCAAAGGCGCAACCGTCATCGGCTCGCTCGACGCCCCCTTCACGCTCACGGCCCGCGCCGACCGCATCGACATCGCAGGCGGCGCCGCCATCATCACCGACTACAAGACCGGCACCCCGCCGGGCACCAAACAGGTCGAACAGCAAACCTCGCCCCAGCTTTCGCTCGAAGCAGCCATTGCCATCGCCGGAGGATTCGACTGCATCCCCAGTATTGAAGTCGCCGGCCTGCGCTACATCCGCGCTTCCGGCGGCGAACCCGCTGGCGTCGAAACCTTCGTCGCCAAGGGCAACTCCGGCGATCTCGCAGCCGTGGCGATAACCGGCCTCAACCGCCATATCGCCGACTTCGACCAGCAATCGACGCCCTACGCCGTCGCCCGCCGCGAGGGTTTCCGTTACGACTTCGACGAGTTCGCCCACTTAGCCCGCGTCGCCGAATGGTCTGCCGCCAGCGATGATGAGGAGGCCTGAGCATGACTGATAAAGCCAAAGCTCGAATTGCCCTAGCACTCGCCGATACAGTCAAACTAATGGCTGACGCTAGTAATCCGACCGCCTCGGTCTGGGTCAGCGCCAACGCGGGCACCGGCAAGACCCACGTCCTCACGCAGCGCGTGCTGCGCCTGCTGCTGACTGGCACCGCGCCCGAACGCATTCTCTGCCTCACCTACACCAAGGCCGCCGCCGCCGAAATGTCGAAGCGCGTCTTCGACACCCTCGCAGGTTGGATCGGCCTCGACGACAAAGCCCTCGCCACAACCCTGGCCAAACTCCTCGGCACCCAGCCTTCGACCCGCGAACAAGATCTCGCCCGCACCCTGTTCACGCGCGCCATCGAAACCCCCGGCGGATTCAAGGTCCAGACCATCCACGCTTTCTGCGAACGCTTGCTCCAGCGCTTTCCGCTCGAAGCTGGCGTCGCCCCCGGCTTCAAAATCCTCGACGACCATCTCGCCCGCACCCTCATCGGCAAAGCCATCAACGACACCCTATTTGAAGCCACCCAAGACCGCGAAAGCGCGCTTGGCGCAGCGCTGACCGCCACCATCCGCTACGCCGCCGACGACCAGTTCGACACCGTCCTGACCGACGCCATCAAACACCGCGAGCTGCTCTCCAGCCTCGTCCGGCGCGGCGGCAACGAATCAGATCCCTTCGACTTCGCCAGCGACCTGCTCCGCTCCACCCTTAGCGTCCGCCAGTTCGCGCAAGCAGACGGCATCCGCACCGAATTAGCCAACGTCCTCGACGGCCCCACCCTGAAACGCCTCCAGGACGCCCTTTCCGGTGGCTCAAAAACCGACATCGAAAAAGCTTCCCTCCTAGGCCTCGCTGCCAATTCGGCCGGCCAGCATCGCATCGACACCCTCGCCAAATTCTTCTTGACCCAGGGCCGCGAACCGCGTTCGAGCCTGATGACCAAAGCCGTCCGCGATGCCAATCCCGACCTCGAACTTAAAGCCACCAACGCCCAACATCGCTTCGCAACCCTCGACCAGGAACTGACAGGCCTCGACGTGGTGGAGGCAACGCTTGCCCTCTACCGCCTCGCCGACGCCGTGCTGAACCGCTATCAATCCGCCAAAGCCGCCCGCGCAGCCCTCGACTTCGAAGACCTCATCGTCAAATCAGCCAACCTGCTGAGCGGCGACGATGGCGCGGCCTGGGTGCTCTACAAATTAGACGGCGGCCTCGATCATATCCTCGTCGACGAAGCCCAAGACACCGCTCCCGCCCAGTGGCAGGTCGTCGCCAACATCGCCAAGGAATTCTTCGTTGACCGGGGGGCCGGCAGCAAAACCGGCACCCGCACCGTCTTCGCCGTCGGCGACGAAAAGCAATCGATCTACAGCTTCCAGGGTGCGCGCCCCGAGCTGTTTGCAAGGAAGGGCACAGAGTTCAAACAGCTCGCAACCGATGTCGGAATGCCCTGGCACGCAAAGGAACTCACCCTCTCGTTCCGCACCGTCGCCCCGATCCTGACAGCCGTCGACAGCGTCTTCGCCGACCACGTCGCAACGCCCGGCCTCTCCACGAAGCACGACTTCGTCATCAACCACGCCGTCAAGCGCTTGGGCCAAGCCGGCCTCGTCGAAATCTGGCCCACCGAATTGCCCGAACCCAAGCAGGACAGCGACGCCTGGTCCCCGCTGAAAGAAACCGCCCGCTCATCGCCCGTCGTTCGTTTAGCCGACCGCATCGCCACCACTATCAAAGGCTGGATCGACAGCGGCGAAATGCTGGAGTCGGAAGGCCGCCCCATCCGCGCAGGCGACATCCTCATCCTCGTCCGCAAGCGCGAGCCGTTCGCTTCCACGATTGTCGCAGCCCTGAAGGAGAAGAAAGTTCCCGTCGCTGGTGCCGACCGCATCGTCCTGACCAACCAGATCGCGGTCCAAGACCTGCTCGCGCTTGGCGACTTCCTCACCCTGCCCGAAGATGACCTGTCGCTGGCAGCCATCCTCAAAAGCCCCCTCTTCGGCCTCGACGACGACCACCTGCTGACGCTTGCCCACGGCCGCAAGGGTACGTTGTGGCAGGCCCTCCTCAATGCGGGCAAGACCGTCCCCACCTTCGCCAGACCAGCCGACATGCTCAAACGCTGGCGCAAGGAGGCCGACTTTCTCCCGCCGTTCGAATTCTATTCAGCGGTCCTCGACAAGGACGGCGGCCGCATGAAAATGCTCGAACGCTTGGGCCCCGAAGCCGCCGACGGCATCGACGAATTCATCAACCTCGCCCTCACTTACGACGATCAGGCCCCGCCCTCGCTGACCGGCTTTCTAGGCTGGCTGCGGGCCGACGACCGCCAGATCAAACGCGACATGGACCAGGGCCGCAACGAAGTCCGCGTCTTGACC
>JANOVN010000158.1:0-5530 GCA_031417455.1 Hyphomicrobiaceae bacterium
GCCATGTCGGGACGTCCCCAGGGGCCATACACCGTGAAGAAGCGCAGACCGGTCATCGGGAGCCGATAGAGATGGGCATAAGAATGAGCCATCAGCTCGTTAGCTTTTTTAGTGGCTGCGTAAAGCGAGAGCGGGTGATCGACGTTGTCTTCGACGCGGAACGGCAGCGTCGTGTTGGCGCCATAAACGGAACTTGACGACGCGAAGACGCAATGGGCAACCGCAGTGCGGCGGCAGCCTTCCGCAATGTTCAGAAAACCCTGGAGGTTTGAGTCCGCGTAGGCCTGGGGGTTTTCAAGCGAATATCGTACGCCAGCTTGGGCGGCCAGATGAACGACGCGGTCGAAGCGTTGTGTTTCAAACAAGGCGGCCATTTTGGCCCGATCGGCGATGTCGAGGTCGAGGCTGGCGAACAAGGGGTAGTCGGCGAGTTGGGCGATCCGGGCGTACTTCAGGGCAACGTCGTAATAGGCATTGTAATTGTCGATGCCGACGACGGTGTGGCCGGCGGCTAGCAAGCGCGCGGCGGTGTGAAAACCGATGAAGCCTGCAACACCCGTGACGAGAATTTTCATGTGACCTCGTGCTCCTGCCGAACCTTGCCGTTTACCGTGCCTAACAGCTCACGATAGACGGCGACGGTTTGGCAGCCAATGTCGTCTGCGGAAAAACGAGCGACGGCCAGTGCGCGGGCTGCAATGCCAAACCGGACGCGCTTGACCCCATCACTTGCAAGTTCCGCGATTGCTGCGGCCAATGCAACGTCGTCGTCGACGGGGACAAGGAACCCCGTGTGGTCTTGGATTACGATCTCGCGACAGCCGGGAACGTCGGTGGCGATCAACGGGCGCCCGCAGGCCGCAGCCTCAAGCAAGCTTTTCGGCAAGCCTTCGCCACGCGAGGGCAGGACGGCAATATGAGCCTGACGCCAAACGTCCGTGATATCTTCGACATGCCCCAGGCAGCTAATTCCCGGCTCATGCGCCCACGCTTGGTATTCGGCCATCGTGATTGAGGAGGGGTTTTCCGGGTCGGGTTCGCCTGCAATCAATAGCTCGATATCGCAAGAACGCGCGCGCAGAATACGATGGGCTCGCACCAGGCAGCGCAACCCCTTGTCTTTGAGGAGCCGCCCGACGAAGGCGATCCGCACCGGCGCTGCTGGCGGTTCCCGCATCGGGATCAGAACATCACAGTCGACTCCGGACCCTGGAACGAGAACGAGTTGACCGTCTGCGATTCCAAACTCTCGCAAGGCTTCGAGGTCATCGGGGTTTTGAACGATGATGCGGCTCTTGCGGCCACGATGAAGCGCGCGCAATGTGCGGCGCAGGAAACCACGGAATACGGTGCCACGCGCCGACTTAGCCATGAATGCCGACCCCAATCCATTGATCGAATTGACGACGGCAATATCGTTGATTTTCCAGGCAGCAAGCGTGCCCATCACGACAGGCTGAATGGCGACGTTGTGGATTAAGACCGGGCCGATCTCGACCAGGGCCGCGCGAATGCCCTGGATCGCATTCAGCATATCCAGCGGCGCGAGGCTGCCGCGCCTCATATCCACATGATGAAGCACAAAGCCTTCGGCGGCGATGGCCCCGGCGCGCTTGTCGACATTGGTGATGACGTGGACTTCAAAGCCGGCATCGCGTGCGGCGCGGGCCATCGGCAAACGATGCCGCCAGAAAGCCCAGTCTTCGGTGACCACAAATGCCAGACGATTTGACATGCCGTTTTGGGGGCACCTAAATTGGTTGAGCGTCGACTCGACGAGAGATCAAATCGCACGTTAACCCGGCTTTGTCGATGCGATGCAGCGCCGTTGTGGATAGCTATAGGTGCCCTTAGCGCGGCGTCCCAAGGGTCGGCGACCAAAGACCTACCGTCCGGCGGTTCAAGGCAACCCCAAGCAGCAGCGGCCCTGGCCAGATGAGGTAACACAGGGCTTCAATGTTCTCCCCGAACGAATTGATGAACAAGACAATGATGACGCCTATGCCTGCCCGGGCGGTCTTGTCGCGCTGCGCCTTGATGAGTAATTCCACGAACGACCATGCCATCGGCATGGCGAGTGCTGCAAATCCCAACCCGCCCTTTACGAACAACAGGCCGTTCCAGGTATGGTGGGAACCAATCGGCATGAATTCGGTCAGGTGGGGACCTCGCTCCACTGCGCCATGGCCAAAAATGGGGGCTTCGTTGCCCCAGCGATGGATGGCGATACGCTGTAATGTTGCGCGCACACGGCTTGAGTCGGCACGCGCGCTGTTGAACGTCGTGATCGCGGAATCGACGAATGCCAGCAACGTGTTGAATGTCAGGGCGAGGAAAATGGCAGCCATTCCGGTTACCCCCATCATCGCTGGCCGGTAGACTTGCGAGAGGGCCGGGATTGCAACGATCAGGATCGGGATTGCAACCAGGGACAGGCGGGATTTGGCGAGCCAGCACACGAGAACGGCTGCTGCGACGGCCACCACCCGCCAACGGAAATCCCGGTCGAACAGGCCCATGACGAGGGCGATCTGAGCGACCAAGGCGGCGGCTGGTCCCCACGGCGCGTAGAACCTGAAGCGCACGTCCGTGGTGCCTGGGTCGATCCAATGTGTGCCGACCTCGAAGTACGCCGGGCTCGCGCCGCCCAGATAGTAGAGCGGGGACGTGTATAAGACCGGCGGCAATCCAACTTTGCTGGCGAGGTAAAAGACAGGAATGAGCATCAGCGTTTGCGCCGACAGCATGTTCACTGCTCGGAACAGCACCTGCGGACGGATCCGCAGGGAAGCGCCTGCATACGGCAGCAACGCAAACAATGCCCAGCCTTTGGCCCAGCCAAAAAGCGACTTGGCGATCTCAACAATCGAGTATTCAAAATTGATATGGCCGACGACCAGCGCGACGACCATGGCCGCCATGCCGAGCATCCAGGCCCAGACGCCGAACGGCAGCGGCTTCATGGTGGCTGGATCGAGCTCGGTGAAGCCAAGCCGCCGAGCAGCCCCCCAAAGCGCCAGTCCCCAGGCGGCCATCGGAAACACATGATACAGCGCCCCGATACTCCAGAGCGCCCACGTGCCGACGATCAACCAGTAGACGATTGTTTCTTCCGGCGTTTTATCGTCTGCAGATGTTGCAGCCATGCGAGGCCCCAAGCAATGAGAGAAAACATCGTGCCGGCCATGCCGCCGGCCAACGCATACAACCGGCGCGGCTGTTCGTGGCCCTGGGGAAGGTTCGGCTCGGCTAGGACCTGCAGGATCGGATAGGCGCCGTAGATATCGGATTTCGAGGTGTCGACGCGGGCCAGGGCCGAGGAGTAGACCGCTTCGGCAAGGATGTGGTCTTTCTTCAAGTCTTCGAGTTGGGCGGCGGCTGAACTCAGCCGCTTGATTTCGCCCTCAAGCCGATCCTTCTCGACCGTCAGGGTCTCGATTTCCTTGGCCTTGCCGTCGATCGTGGCTTCGTTGCGGACCATCTGCTGCAACAGTTCGGCTTGCTTGGATACGTTCAACGTCAAGATCGATGCCCCGCTCGCGCTTTGCTTGGCGATACCGAGTTCGTCCATGCGCCTGACGAGTTGCTCAAGTACTGCCTGGCGGCGCTTGTCGATGCTGATCAGGACGGGGTTTTCAGAGCCCAAGCGTTTGGTTTCAGCTTCGTACTGGCCGTTAGCGTCGGCATAATCGGTGACCATTTTGATCAAAGCGGGATCGCCGGCCAGACGCAGGGCGATCCCAGCGCTTGCGCTATCAATCCCGACCCGCGAGATCAGCTTGGCCTGCTCTTCGCGCAGTTTGCCTTGTTCGCCGGTCAGATCGGTCAGTTTGCGCCGGGTCGTGCCGAGATTTGCGACAGACTCGTTGAACTGGTTGATCGACACAAGGCCGCTTGAGACTTGAATGTCAGTGATCTTCTGGCGGGCTGAGGTGACGGCGTCCTTGTAGCCCTTGAGATTGAGCGTGATCGCCGCCGAGCGCTTCACCAACTCGTCCTGGCGCAGCACATCCAATTGCTGGTTCAGCGCCCCTATCACGGCGACGGCTTTGCGGTTGGCGAGTTCTGCAGAGTTCGCACCGATTTCGAACTGCATCAGGCCGGTTTCGTCGATCAGTTTGATGCGGGAACGGCCGAATTCCGCAAAGGTCAAGCCAACCGCTTTGGCGGCGGCGATGCGCACTTGATCGCTATCGGCGATTTCCTTGTAGACCACCTTGGGCGAAAGGGAGACGGAACCGAACGGCGAATTTGCCGTCGATGTCGCCTGACCGATGGTGTCGAGCTGCATGGTCGCGGTTTGTGCAGAACCCGGCAGAATGAGCGTCCAGCGGCTGACAAACCTCAATGGCGTGACGGCAAGATAGGCTAGCGCGATGGTCCACGAGAGCAATACGCAAAGTCCAGCACCGCGGAGACAGCGGATGAGCACGGCCCGATCGCCGCGCCGAAGCAGGCCGCCGCTCGAACGCCGATCGTTCCAAGCGCCGCCCAGCCCTGCGCCCATGCCGTTGGCAATCGTCATCTCACTATGCACTCTTGGAAGTCGCGTAAACGGTCCACAGAGCACGATGACGCGAAATTCGTTTCAAATTAGTTCATAGCCGTATGAAAAGTGGACGGAAGCCGTCCGTTGCGACGGGAATACCGTCACAACGCGCGGTACCAAGAGACGCGAGATCACGTCCGCCAGGGGTGCTCTGGAAGGTCGGTTGCGCCGATGGGTTTGACGCCGGCGAGCGCGACAGCGAGGTCGTTTTCAACCGAGCTACCAGAGACGCCCAGTGCGCCGATCAGGACGCCTTCCGTGTCGACGATGGGGACGCCACCAGGAAAGGTTATCAAGCCGTCGTTGGAATGTTCGATGGCGTAGAGCGGGCCGCCTGGCTGGGATAGTCCGCCGATTGCGCCGCTTTGCATGCCGAAGAACACCGATGTGCGGGCCTTCTTGGTGGCGATGTCAATCGAGCCGACCCATGCGCCGTCCATGCGGTGGAACGCCTTGAGGTTGCCGCCGGAATCCACCACGGCGATGCACATCTGAGTGCGCAACGCCTCGGCCTTCTTGATGGCGGCCTTGATCGCGATGTCGGCGTCTTTGCTCGTGACGTGCATCGAGTTGCTCCCGGACTGGCGGTCGCGTTGCCGCAGAAATATCAAGATAGGTCGTCAATGGGCAAATATCCAGGCTGTTGGTCGTGTCACAGTTTAGAAATCGCGCTTGGACACCTGCCCGGCCCTCCCCACGTCGATGCGGAGCTTCGCTTCGCGATGACGGGGAGGGGGAAGTTTCAGCCTGAAGTTTTCAAACTGAGACACGACCAGGCTGTTCTGACTGTTGTGGCATGCTCAGCGGTGCACAACGAGAAAGGGGCCCAAACCTGCCCGACAACAATTAATTTCGCAGAGCCATGGTGGCTCTATTCCGACTTGATGTAGGCGCTGACTGTGGCGGTGATTCGCAACGGCAGGGGCAGCCATGAAAGCGCACGATTTCCAGACACTTGGCGAGCAGTTGGGCGATCTGACC
>JANOVN010000159.1:0-6516 GCA_031417455.1 Hyphomicrobiaceae bacterium
CAAAAAACTAATAGAAATTGCTAGTTTAGCTCCCGTTCATGGTCGCCGCGAAGACAATCAGCCGCTGTTTCATGTTGCAGTGCGGTGATGTTTGCTTCTGACTCCTGAGTTACGACGGGCGCCGGAAATCTGACATGCGTCAGACTATTCGTTCGATTTGCACCCCTCGATGCCGTCATGCTCGACTTTCGTTCGGGCCTCTTCGCAAGGGCTAGCAGCCGTGCAAGAGAACGGGTTGGTCAACCACGATGGGCTTTGCAATGGCGGGCGGGGTGCTGCTGCACTACCAGGAGCGGGTCGATAGCGGAGTTCTGGCCGCCGACCTCGCGCAGCACGCGTGCGCCGTCCGGCTCGATCATCTGGCTGAGGTGGTGGCGCGGCGCGCCAAGCAGAGGGCGTCGATGCTTGAGCGTTTGATGCTTGGGCGTTTGATGCGCTCAAACGATCACGTGCCGCGTGGGCTTTACATTCATGGCGGGGTCGGGCGCGGCAAGTCGATGCTGATGGACCTGTTCTTCGAGGTGGTGGCCGAGCCGCTCAAGCGGCGGATTCACTTTCATGCGTTCATGGCCGAGGCGCACGACCGTATCGGCGAAGCGCGCAAAACCGTCGATGGCGATCCTATCCCAGCGGTGGCGGCGGGTATCGCGTCCAAAGCGCGGCTGCTGTGTTTTGATGAGTTGTTTGTGACCGACATTGCGGACGCGATGGTGCTTGGCCGGTTGTTTCGTGCGCTGTTCGGGCTAGGGGTTGTGGTGGTGGCCACGTCGAATGCTTTGCCGGGTGATCTTTATCGCAATGGTCTGAACCGGCAGTTGTTTTTGCCATTCATCGACGAGATCGAGGACCGGCTCGATGTCATCGAACTCGCTGCGGCGTGCGACTTCAGGCTCGCAAAGCTGTCGGGGCAGCGGCTCTATTTCAGTCCGAACGATGCAGCGGCTCGCGCGGCGCTCGATGAGCATTGGTTCAGGATCACGGGTCTGTCCAAGGGGTACCATAGTGAGGTCGATGTGAAGGGGCGGACCATCGACATTGCGCAGGCGGCGATGGGGGCGGCGCGGTTTTCGTTTGCGGATTTGTGCGAAAAACCGTTGGGGCCGCGCGATTATCTGGCGCTGGCGCGGGATTTCCATACGATCTTTGTCGACGATATCCCTGTGCTGGGGCCTGCGCGGCGGGATGTGGCGCGGCGGTTCATTACGCTGATCGATACGATGTATGACAATCATGTGTGCCTGATTGCGTCAGCGGAGGCGGAACCGGATATGCTTTATCCCGCTGGAGCTGGCGCTGATCATTTCCTTCGAACGGCGTCGCGGTTGATGGAAATGCGCAGTGACGCGTTCCTGACCGGTAGGGCGCGAGCCGAGCGGGCCTGATCGGCTCTAAATTTGCGGGCTGTCCTTCATTCGTGTCACGCGAGCTGGCGATCCCATAACGATTGCATGGGGAGGAACGTCGCGGTTTACGATTGCCCCCGCTCCGACAACGCTGTGGTCGCCAATTGTGACGCCTGGGAAAATTGTGGCGCCGGCACCGATCCAAACATTGTTGCCTATGGTGACTTTCTTAAGCACGAGCGACGCGTGCATGTTTGCGACACCGGGGTCGTGCGTTGCGCTGACGATGGCGCAATGAGACGCGATCATTGTTTTTGAGCCGATCTCGACGCCGCCATTCCCCCAGATGTGGACGAACGAGGCGATTGAAACGTCATCGTGTATGGAGACACGCTCTGGCGCTTCAATGATGACAAAGGGACGGATGGAAACGTTTTTTCCGCAAGAGGCTAGCGATCCTCGTAAGGCGTGAGCACGGCCCGTTTCGTAGGCGAGGAATATTTTTTTGTGCATCCACCTTGCGAATTTGCTCATGTGTGGTTTTTCCAGGCTATCGGACGATGGGGATGTGAATTCTATCTAAGGCTTTTGGTATACCCATTAGAGGCTCACAATTGCCAACCACTTGCCAACTTTCGTCGTGCAGTGCTTTGGTTGTGCTTGAGCCGGGTGCGCTTTCGCGATACGCCGTGGCCGCGACATTTATGCTGCTTTGCAATAGTTGACCACGGCAGCCAACCCCAACGAGGAGATGACGAACTATGGCGCGTACAAAAATCGCACTGATCGGCGCTGGCATGATCGGCGGCACGCTTGCCCATCTGATTGCCCTCAAAGAACTTGGCGACGTGATCTTGTTCGATATCTCGGAAGGCACGCCGCAGGGCAAGTCGCTCGACCTGGCGCAGTCGGGCGCGGTCGAAGGCTTCAACTGCAATCTCAAGGGCACCAATTCGTATGCCGACATCGCGGGCGCCAGCGTCTGCATCGTGACGGCTGGCGTGCCGCGCAAGCCCGGCATGAGCCGTGACGACCTTATCGGCATCAATCTCAAGGTGATGGAGCAGGTTGGCGCTGGCATCAAGAAGTATGCCCCCGATGCGTTCGTCATCGTCGTGACCAACCCGCTCGATGCGATGGTTTGGGCGCTGCAGAAGGCTTCCGGATTGCCGCGCGAGAAGGTGGTCGGGATGGCTGGCGTTCTCGACACCTCACGCTTCCGTCACTTCCTAGCCGATGAAATGAACGTGTCGGTCAACGACGTTTCGGCGTTCGTGCTTGGCGGCCATGGCGATGACATGGTGCCACTGATCCGTTATTCGGCGGTCGGCGGAGTGCCGCTGCCTGACCTCGTCAAGATGGGCTGGATCAAACAAGAGAAGCTTGACCAGATCGTGGACCGTACACGTAAGGGCGGCGGGGAGATTGTCGCGTTGCTCAAGACCGGCTCGGCGTTCTATGCGCCGGCGTCGTCGGCAATCCAGATGGCTGAGAGCTATCTCAAGGATCAGAAGCGCATCCTGCCGTGCGCGGCTTATCTTGCCGGCGAATACGGCATCAAGGGTTTGTATGTCGGTGTGCCGGTGATCATCGGTTCAACCGGCGTCGAGCGTATCGTGGAAATCGACTTGAACAGCGCGGAACGCGCGATGTTTATGAAGTCGATTGAAAGCGTGCAGGGCCTCGTTGCCGCCTGCGAAGCGATTGCGCCGAACCTCGGAGCTTGAGGGCATTAGGGCGATGTTGAAGGCGAAAGCACGGACGGCGACATATGCCGACATTGAGGAATTACCGCCTCATGTTGTGGGCGAGATCGTGTTTGGTGTGTTGCATTCACATCCCCGGCCTGCCCCGCGGCACGGGGTGGCTGCTGGAGAGCTGCAGGGTGAGCTTCGAAACCCGTTCAGGCTCGGTCGAGGGGGGCCAGGAGGCTGGATTTTCATTGTTGAACCCGAGCTTCATCTTGGTCCGCATGTGGTTGTGCCCGATAGTGCCGGCTGGCGGAGGGAGCGGCTAACGCCGTTCCCCGACACGTCCTTCATCGACATACCGCCCGACTGGCTTGCCGAGGTGCTATCACCTGCAACGCAGGCGATTGATCGAACGGATAAGTTAGTGGTTTATGCCGAATACGGCGTTGGCCATTGCTGGTATGTCGATCCCAATGCTCGGACGCTGGAGGTTTTCAGTTTAACAGGAGGAAAATGGCTGCTGGCCGCGACCTTCAAGGATGACAATGGTGTCGCCGCGCCACCGTTCGAGGTGCATTCGTTTGCTCTGGATGTCTTGTGGGTTACATAACCGCAAAGGCGATCACTGCCGGGTTGAATGCCGAGTATCGTCCCTCCTTCCAGCCTTCCAGCTGTTACGACTTCGACGTGCCGTGACTTTTCCGTTGAGCACTTTACACATCAGGACGCTGACCTATGAACATCCATGAATATCAGGCCAAGGAATTGTACCGCCAGTATGGCGTGCCGACCGGCGTGGGGTATCCCGCGTTCAGCGTCGATGAGGCGGTTACTGCGGCTGGTAAGCTGCCGGGGCCGGTTTATGTGGTGAAGGCCCAGATCCATGCGGGGGGACGCGGCAAAGGCTCGTTCAAGGAGGCCGCTGCCGGTGGTAAGGGCGGCGTGCGGATCGCCAAGTCGGTAGCGGAAGTCCAGGAATTTGCTCAGCAGATGCTTGGTAACACGCTGGTGACAATCCAGACGGGCGAGGCTGGCCGCAAGGTCAGCCGTTTGTACGTCGAAGACGGGTCGGCCATCGAGCGCGAGTTGTATCTGTCGGCGCTGGTTGATCGTGCTACCTCGCGCGTGGCGTTCATCGTCAGCCAGGAAGGCGGCATGAACATCGAAGACGTGGCGCACAACACGCCTGAAAAGATCATGACGATGTCGATTGACCCGGCGACCGGCTTCATGCCGTTTCATGGCCGCAAGGTCGCGTTTGCGCTCGGACTGTCGGGCAAGCAGGTCGGCGAGTGCAGCAAGCTCGTTGAAAACCTCTACCGGATGGTTGTCGAGAAGGACATGAGCCTACTCGAAATCAACCCGCTGGTCGTCACCAAGGACGGCAAGTTGATCTGCCTCGATGGCAAGATGGATTTCGACTCGAACGCACTCTATCGCCATCCTGAAATCGTGGCCTATCGCGATCTCGACGAAGAAGATCCGATGGAACTCGAAGCCTCCAAGGACGATCTCGCCTTCATCAAGCTCGATGGCACCATCGGCTGCCTCGTGAACGGCGCGGGTCTTGCCATGGCGACGATGGACATCATCAAGCTGTATGGCATGGAGCCGGCGAACTTCCTCGACGTCGGCGGCGGGGCGAGCAAGGAAAAGGTGCAGGCCGCGTTCAAGCTGATCTTGGCCGACCCGGCTGTTCAGGGCATCCTGGTCAACATCTTCGGTGGCATCATGCGCTGCGATATCATCGCTGAAGGCGTCATCGCTGCCGCCCGCGAGATGGCGATCACCGTGCCGCTCGTCGTGCGCCTGGAAGGCACCAACGTGGAGCTTGGCAAGAAGATGATGGCTGAATCTGGCTTGGCCATCGTGCCCGCAGACAACCTCGCGGACGCGGCCAAGAAGATCACTGACGCCGTCAAGAAGGCCGGTGGCGTCAAGCTGTTTTGAGCTGATGGCATTTGAATTGTACAGGAGCCAGCAATGGGTAGCATCGCGCACTTGAAAGGCGAATTCGAAAATCTCAGTCCTGAGGAGCAGGCTGAGTTTCGAGCGTGGTTCATCGCTCGCGATGCACAATTGTGGGACGAGCAGATCGCGGCGGATTCTGCGGCCGGACGGTTCGATCAGATGATTGCAGAAGGGATCGCTGATCGGGCTGCTGGTAAGCTGCGTGAGCTATGAGGCATCGTGCGTCTGAAAAATTTTGGGCGCTCTACGACGCTTTACCTGCTCATGTTCGCAACCTCTCGGACAAGAACTTTGTGTTGTTGAAGGAAGACCCGAAGCATCGATCACTAAAGCTCAAGCGAATTGGAAAGCTTTGGTCGGCACGAGTTGGCGATCACTACCGGGTGCTTGGAATCGACGACGAACCTGACGGAATTTACTGGCTTTGGATCGGGACGCACGCGGAATATGACCGACGAATAAAATGAAGTTGGCCGGATTGAGCATTTCGCGTGATCCCAACCGTAAAGCGAAACGAATTCTGCTAGCGCACAGCATCAAACATAGAGCGAACTTACAACATGGCCATTCTTATCGATAAGACGACGAAGGTAATCTGCCAGGGCATCACGGGTGCGCAGGGCACGTTTCACACCAAGGGCGCGAAAGCGTACGGGACGCAGTGCGTCGGCGGTGTAACGCCGGGTAAGGGCGGCACGAAGCATCCCGATCCCGAACTCGCCGATCAGCCGCTGTTCAACACGGTTGGGGAAGCGAAAGCCAAGACTGGCGCGAACGCCAGCGCGATTTACGTGCCGCCTCCGTTTGCGGCGGACGCGATCTTGGAAGCAATCGATGCTGAAATTCCGCTGATTATCTGCATCACGGAAGGCATTCCGGTGATGGATATGATCCGGGTGAAGCGCGCGTTGACGGGGTCGAAGTCGCGCCTGATCGGGCCGAACTGCCCCGGCGTACTAACGCCCAATCAGTGCAAAATCGGCATCATGCCGGGCAACATCTTCATGAAGGGCAGCGTCGGCGTCGTGTCGCGCTCGGGCACGCTCACCTACGAGGCGGTCAAGCAGACGACGGATGCGGGCCTTGGCCAGACGACGGCGGTCGGCATCGGCGGCGACCCGGTCAAGGGCACCGAGTTCATCGACGTGCTCGACCTGTTCCTCAACGACCCGGAAACCACGTCGATCATCATGATCGGCGAAATCGGCGGGTCTGCCGAAGAAGACGCAGCGCAGTTCCTGAAGGACGAAGCCAAGCGCGGTCGCAAGAAGCCCATGGTGGGATTTATCGCGGGCCGCACTGCGCCTCCGGGCCGTCGCATGGGCCATGCGGGTGCAATCGTCTCCGGCGGCAAGGGCGACGCCGATTCCAAGATTGCGGCGATGGAATCTGCAGGGATTACCGTCTCCCCCTCGCCGGCACGGCTCGGAACGACGCTTCTCGAAAGATTGAAAGCTTAATTCAATCTTTGGTTCTTTTCGGCGCGAAATTTTGCCCTAAATAGGGTAAAA
>JANOVN010000160.1:0-10128 GCA_031417455.1 Hyphomicrobiaceae bacterium
CGCCGATCGTGACTTCAAGCGTCAGGATCTGCTGGCCGTTCTGGTCGAAGAAGAAGGCATTGGTCGCGCCCGGCTGCTTGGCGATCAGGAACACCTGGCTGGACGACTGCACGATGGCATCCATCCGGTTAGGGTCTGCGACCAGCACGTCCTTCAGGGCGGTTGGGAATTGGACCATCAGCGACTTACCCGCGCCGACGCTGACCTGTTTGGTCATCGGGAATCGAGCATTGGCTGGGATCGTCAGAACCGAGCCGTGCTCTTGAGCTTCCCGGGTTGAGGCCGGTTTTGGCCGATCACCGGCAGATGCCGGCACCGGCGCTAGTGCAATGAGCGCCATCGTCAGCGCCGCGATGCCCCGTTCGAGGGTCTTTCGCATGGTCGTTACCCTTTTTCGACAAATTGCCACTTAATCCGCTCTGTTTCGAATAGGAGCCGAAAAGAATTCTTCTTCTCGAGAAAATCCCGCACTCAATCAGAGTTACTAACAATGCCTACTCAGCTAACGCCACACGTTCTAAAATCTTTCGCTTCTCAGTTCACGCCATACGCTCTTGATTTTACGCCGTAACGAAGCACTTTCACCGAATTGCCGCGTTCTTTGCCCAATGGGTTGTCAACGGTTGGATTGGTGCCGTCGGCGACGAGATCGGCGAGAGGCCGCAAAGTCAGACTGATTTCACCCATCGAATTGGCGAGTGCGAGAAGTTCAGACTGGCGCGGGGTCAACTCAAGGGTGGCAGTCGTTGCCGACGCCTCGGTCTTCTTGCCGTCTTTGGTTTCGAGCTGCTGGCCGATTGCAAGGATACGGACGTTGCGGAACATCGTGTCGCTGACGAAGGTTTCGGAGCGCTCTTTTGACTGGAGGCGGCGGATCAGAATGACGTCGACGCGGTCGTTGGGCAGGATCATGCGGCCAGCGGCGGTTTCATCTTTGATCTTGGTCGAGATGGCGCGCATGCCCTTTGGAAGAATGGCTGCAAGAACACCGCCTTGACCCGACTTTATGAGCTTGATCGCCGTGATCGGCTCGCCGGCTGTGATCGGCGAGCGGACGATGGAGCCCGACAAGTCTTGGAGGACTTTCTCGCCATTGTTTGAGCGGGAAATGAAGGCGGGCGACAGGCTGTCGGCAGGCCACGACTGCCAACGGAAGTTGCTTTGCGTGGCCAACTGCCCAAGGCCGATGTCAGTTCGGGCGACCAGCACTTCGGTGGTATTGACGAGAAGCGCTTCTGGACGCGCCTCGGGCTTGGCGGGGGCCCGGAAAAATGTCAAAAGGCCGATAAATAAAAGTGCCCCGAAGGCGACCATGCCACCAATCAACTGAATCTGCCGTGTTTTCATGGCCTAAATAGTTCCCTTCAAAATCATGGGTTTCCCCTATCTCGATGGTGATATTGCGCTACAAAGGTCAATGCGCCGTTAACGCACGTATTATTTTAAAACGAATTGAATGGGCATCACATGGCCCGAATGCGCGAAAATCCAGCACTGCGGAGCAGCACTGGATTTTGCGGATCGCGGGGAGTTGGGTACTGCTCACTCAGCTAATCAGGGCGGTGAACCAACGGGTTTGGGGATAGAGCCAGAGAGCTGCGGCACCAATGGCCAAGCCATATGGAACGCCGTTGTCTTTGCCGTGGAGGCGAACGAGCCAGTGGGGGCCGCTGAACAGGCTCGCTGGCACGTAAACGCGGAAGGCTAAAATGGTGCAGGAGAGAACACCGCCAAGGAGCCCGACGGCAATTGCGAAGGTGTCGAGGCTTTCGAAGCCCAGCCAGAGGGCGGCGGCTGCGAGCAACTTGGCGTCACCGCCGCCGAGCCAGCCGCGCACGAAGGCGAAAAAGCCAAATGCCAGCACCACGGCGCCTGCAGCCACGTGCATCGCAATGGTCTCCAAGGGGAGGCCAGAGAGAGGGGCCACCAGGAGGAAGCCCGCGGCGAGGGCAATCGAGATCCGATTAGGGATCGTCATCGTGAAGAGGTCGAAGGCTGCTGCAAATACCATCGAGACGGGAAACACGAGAAGCAGGGGATATTCAAACATTTTCTGGTCCCTCAGGATCGCGGCGGCAACTGCATAGCGTCATTTCGTGCGTCAGGTGCAGCGCAGCTATTTGGCGACAAATCCTGCATTCACTCTCGTAAAGATATTGTTAAGATTGGTGCCAATATTCGTCGAGGCCGAGATGATGACCGTGCTAATCAAAAGCGCTATCAGAGCATATTCGATAGCCGTCGCGCCATCTTCATTTTCGAGAAATTTTGCGAGAATTTGAAGCATCGGCGCCACCTCTAAGAAGATGCTCTATGCACTTGCGAGTTGTTGGATTCGCGACTTGTCGGATTCGCGAATTGGCGAGACCAACGTCACCACAAAAAGAAACACGCCGGCGCCACGGGAGCGCACGGCGTGCTCTTTTAGATCGAGAGATCTTACTTCGCGCCGGAGAGGCCGGTGTTGACGTTCGTGAACACGGTGTTCAACGAGGTACCGACCGTACGGAGGATGCCGATGATGGCGACCGAGATCAACATGGCGATCAGGCCGTATTCGATGGCGGTGGCGCCGGATTCGTCTTTAGCAAAGCGAGCGATCGTGTTCATTGTAATCTCCAAAAACTCTGTTTCTTACTAGCCAGGTCCACCGCTGGGCCATCCGCCTCGTCGCTGGACTGAAACGAACATACCGCTGGCGCATTAATGGTGGGTTAAAAGCGCCGGGGCGGCCTTCACCAAGCATCTTTTCTATATGAATTTTTCTAAATTCGTTGGAACTTGAAGCCATTTGTCAGGAGCAGCGCAGCGTTCCGCCCACGGCAGACGCCTGCAAATAAAGGCGATCCAGCGAATAAGATGCGATATTAGTAAAACATAAACCACTTTATAGGTCTTTTTGAATTTGAACTTGCGATAATGCGTTCGTGTTCTTCCGTAGCCAACTTTAATGCGCGATTGCTTCATGACGTGCTGTTGCTTTGCGGTTTATTAACTAAGCTCAAGTCAAATGGGGCCTACTGTCTCGACCGGAGAACCGCGATGCTGCGCCATGCTACCCTTTATAAGTCCACCGCTGCCGCTTTTAATGCGGCATCTATCTCTATCCTGGCGCTGATCGGCGCGGCAACCTGCGCTCAAGCAGACGATTTGATCGTGCGATACGATCAGGCTCAGTTGCTTCGCTTGCCGCGCGCGGTGAATGAAATCATCGTTGGAAATCCGAGCATCGCCGACGTTTCGATCCAAGGTGGCAATCTTCTGGTGATTACCGGCAAGACGTTTGGCGTCACGAACATCATTGCACTCGACGCTGATCGCAACATCATCCAGGATCAACGCATTCTGGTTGAGCGCGATCAAGCCGTTGTCAATCTTCATCGCGGGACTGGTCGCCAGACCTATAGCTGCACGCCGCAATGCCAGCCGAACCTCACGATTGGCGATGATCCGACGTACTTCAAGACGCTGGATAATCAAAACTCGTCTAAAGTGCGCTTCTCCGAATCCGGAGCTGAACCGCAGAAAGACGGCCAATAAGATACCTGATTACCCAGCCACGTCCGCAATGACCTTTTTTACTCCATGGCCGTCCTTGAGGCGGCCATCCAGGAGTTCCGGACTCAGAATTCACCGCTTGGGGCTCTGGATGGCCGGGTCACGCCCGGCCATGGAGTGGGGGGAGCGATTGTGGACAGAGCTGGGTAATCTTGATAAAATATTGGCGACCGGCTCGACGACTGTTTACGATCCATAAACTAGGATTTGACTCACTTCGTTCGTTGGCCAACAGATTTGGACAATTTTAACAAACTGAGCCTAGCGTTACTCACATAGTATTGGGTAATGCGTGAGGATCGGCTGTGTTTATTTCGATGAATCGTAAGAAATCCGCGCAGCGCATCGCTGGTGGCGGACGTTCGTTTCTAAAAGACAGCGAGGGTCAAGTCGCTGTCGAAATGGCACTGGTCAGCATTCCCTTTCTGACCATGATGTTTGGGATCATCAATTGCGGCATGTACTTTTATGCCGTAAATTGCCTCGACCGGGGCCTTGAAGATTCCGCGCGCTTTATCCGGACGGGCGAAGCGCAAAAGGGAACCGCTCCGGGCCTCAACGCCCAGATGACTGCGGGCGGCTTCAGGACCATGGTCTGCCAAAAGGCTACGAGCTACATCGATTGCAGCAAGTTGCAGATCCGGGTCTTCACTGCCGCGGATTGGAACGGGGTCAATGCGTTCACCTGCCCCACAACCGGCACGCTTGACGCAGGCGCCATCATGGCTGGCGACAACACACCCATCTCGACAACGGCTGGCACCCAAAGCTCAGTCGTTTTGATTACGGCCTGTTATCAGTGGACGATGGGTAAGTACCTTCCGTTCATGAACTTCGACCGACGGTTCTCTGATGGTTCGTCGCTCATTCAATCGAGCACGGCTTTGAAGATCGAGCCGTACATCTGATCAACACTTCCCTTTTTCGCAACGGATCTTGTAACTCGTACCGGGTGCTTCATGTTCATCTCTCGCTTTATGCCACGGCCACGCGTGCGTGGGTTTGCCTCCGACAATAAAGGTACGGCTGGTATCGAGTTTGCGCTCATCGCGCCGATTGCCGTCGTGCTCATGCTGGGGGCCATCGAATACAGCCGCGCGGTCGTCATGGCCCGGCGCTTCAACCTCATCACGGCGACGCTTGGCGATCTGGTCGCGCGCGACGATTTTGAGAACACGGGCACCATGGCGGGTCTCAAGCACGCGATGGAAACCATCTGGTCGCCCTACGACAAGACATCGCTCGTGTTGCAGGTGGTGGCCGTTCGCAAGGCTGGTGCTACGGCGACTTTGCGGGCTCCGCTGTCGGATTATGTATACTGGTCTGAAGTTGTGGCGATTGACTCTGCAGCCACCCCCGCGACGACCTACGGCAGGGGTGATAGCTATGCTGGATTGCCTGCTGGAATGCTGGCCGCCGGCGGCAGCACGATCATCGTCAATTCCAAGTACACGTTCAAGACGCTGTTTGGCGTCAAGGTGCCGGGGTTTGTCACTTCGACATCTCCTTGGACCAGTTCCTCCAGCCACTCACCGCGCAACTTGTGCGTGGGCTGGGGCTCGGCTAACTGCATCTCAATTTACGAGTGAGGCTTGAGTTTGCTGGGGCGACCTTCGCCCTATTATTGATTGTGTAGTTCCAATAGACTACGGACCAGATCTTGCCTTTTTGTGCGTGCTCATCCTAATGTGAATTTTTGCGATATGCTCAAATTCCACAATAGGAGGCGGCGCAAGCCGCACGCCCTCAATGGGTCGACGATCTAGTCATACACCTGAAGAGCTGCGCGAACTCATCATTCAAGCCGCCACCGATTTGATCGAGCACGGTGGCCTGACCGGCTTGTCTGCGCGGGAAATCGCGCGCAAGATCGGGTATTCACCGGGCACCCTCTATAACGTGTTCGCTGACATCGACGATCTCATACTGACGATCGAGTACCGGCTGCTTGAGCGACTGTCGTTGCGGCTGGCAGATGTTCCACATACGGGCGATCCGGTGCAACATCTTTGCGATCTGGCGGCGGCATACTTCGCGTTCACGCAGGAACGGCCGCGGTTATGGAACCTGCTGTTTGAGCACCACATGCCGACCGGCTGGAAAGTGCCGCCGCTCTTTCAGGCGCGGATGGAGGCCCTTCTCACCGTCGTCGAACACGCATTGCAGCCGGTCATGGCGTCTGCCGATCCGGCTCGCGCGCAGCGTGCAGCCCGCGTGCTTTGGGCGAGCGTGCACGGCATCGCGTCACTGGCGACGGCAGACAAGCTCACTAACGTGACCCATGAAAACGCGGGCCTGCTGGTGCAGGATGTCGTCAGAACTTATGTCGCTGGGTTGCAGGCCGAGCTACAATTGCCGAAAAAAGACGGGGCGACGAAGAAACGCGGCTGACCAGCCTCGTTCAGCGCGCGTTCGGTTTGGCTGCCGGCTCGACCGCTGCTTCCACCGCTGCTTCCGTCGCGATGGTCTTGAATGGCGAGGGATTGGGCAACGAGCCCGTTACGAGCGGTGCACCGGTCGCGGATTTTGCAGGCGCCGTCTTTGTTGCAGCCGTCGCCGCAGGGAGCGTGGCGGGGGTTGCATCGGCGGGGGCGGAAGAGTTTTCAGCAACTGAACGCTTCCTGTCGACGATACCGAACCAGCTTTCACGCGGTAACAGTTGCTGCTCAAGGCTGGTCCACATGCTCTTGGAGGAGATGCCGTCGACAAACTGCCCCGTCGGCGGTGCGATCATCGTCAGACCGGCAACGGCAACGGCCATGGCGACCGAATGCTGCCAGTTGTGAATGTCGATGAATTTCAGCGCGGTGCCGAACGAGGTTTTGAGGCGCACGTCCATCACATCGACGGAGTAGATTTCGTCGAGCACGAGATGCGTCAGGTAACCGATCGCCAGGAAGCCGCCGCCGAGCCAAGCGATGCCGTCAGCTACCCCCAGGATGTACTTGAACACGACGGCGGTGAGCATGGCGCAGAAAGTGGTGGCGAGCAGAGAATGCCAGATACCGCGATGGACGGCAAAGCGATGGAAGATGGCGTGCAGTCCGTAGCGGATGCCGACAAGCGTTCCCAGCCACAGCATCCACAGTTCAACGATTGAGTACTTGCCCGCACAGGTAAAGAGGACTGCGAACGAGAAGAAGATGCCGAGGCCTGCAAACATCGCCCGGCTGGGGCGGCTGTCCTTCAAGTCGATGTCGGGAAGGACCGAGCCAAGCACACCGGCTAGCGTCACCGCGATCAGGCTTTCAGGAGGGACCACGTTGGCGGCAACCGTCAGGGTCGCCAATGCGCCCGATACGACCGTGCCGACCGCAATATGCGTCGTGAAATTCGCCATGGCTCGACCACCTCGGTTAGAGAAATTCCATTTGAGAGGGGCATCAGATTCGGTCGTATACTGGCAATATAGCCTGACTTGCTGGTTTGTGGATAACTGCGTTTTGCGCGCACTGAGTTTTTTCCTGCCATGCTGCTTGCGCACGTCTCAATGTCGGGTAGCGGTTGCCCCTCGGCGCTGCTTGCCACATACAACGGGCATGAGCGCGAACGATCCACTCCCCATTGACGACGTGTTGCCAGACGTGTTGGCGGCGCTGGAGGGGTGTGCGCGCGGGGTGCTGGTGGCGCCGCCGGGCGCTGGCAAGACAACCCGGGTGCCGTTGGCCTTGCTGGAAGCGCGCTGGCTCGGCAAAGCTAAGATCATCGTGTTGGAGCCAAGGCGACTGGCGGCGCGCGGGGCTGCGGCCTGGATGGCCAGGACGCTTGGCGAAAGGGTCGGCGATACTGTCGGCATCCGGGCGCGGATGGGCACCAAAGTCAGCGCGCGGACGCGCATCGAGGTCGTCACCGAGGGCGTGTTCACGCGCATGATCCTGGCGGACCCGGCGCTCGAAGGCATCGGCGCGGTGCTGTTTGACGAGTTTCACGAACGGTCGCTGGATGCCGATCTCGGCTTGGCGCTGGCGCTCGATTGTCAGCGCGGCCTGCGTGAGGATTTGCGCATCCTCGTCATGTCGGCGACGCTCGACGGGGCGCGCGTGGCGCGACTGCTCGATGGTGCGCCGGTGATCGAGAGCGAGGGGCGCGCGCACCCCGTCGAGACGCGATATCTGGGGCGGGATGTTCAGCAACGGCTGGAGGATCAAGTCGCGGCAGCAATCCGGCGGGCGTTGACCAATGAGACCGGGTCGGTGCTGGCGTTTTTGCCGGGGCAGGGCGAAATCATGCGAGTGGCGGAGCGGTTGGCAGAGTCGGTCACCGATCCCAATATCATCATCGCGCCGCTGTATGGGACGATGGACGTGGCGGCGCAAGATTTGGCGGTCAGTCCGGCAGAACCGGGCACGCGAAAGGTCGTATTGGCGACATCGATTGCCGAGACGTCGCTGACCATCGAGGGCGTGCGGGTGGTCGTCGACAGCGGACTTGCCCGGGTCCCGCGTTATGAGCCTGATGTCGGCGTGACGCGGCTCGAGACCGTGCGCGTGTCGCGGGCGTCCGCCGATCAGCGGCGGGGCCGTGCCGGGCGAACGGAGCCGGGCGTGTGTTACCGGCTGTGGGACGCGCCGCAGGATTTAGCGCTGTTGCCGTTCAACGATCCCGAAATCATGGCGGCGAGCTTATCTGGACTGGTGCTCGATTGCGCGGAATGGGGGGCGGTCGATCCGCTTTCGTTGTCGTGGCTCGATCCGCCATCGGCTGCGGGCGTGACAGCGGCGCGGGCCGAATTGGTGACGCTGGGGGCGCTCGACGATAAGGGGCGGATCGGGCCATTGGGCCGACGGATCAGAGCGCTGCCTTTGCCGCCACGGCTGGCTGCGATGGTGTTGCGTGCGGCCGACATGGGGGCTGCAGGCGAGGCTGCCGAGATCGCGGCGATCCTGGTCGAGCGCGGGCTTGGCGGCAACGATGTCGATCTGACGGCGCGGCTTGCTGGTTTCCGGCGAGATCGCGGACGGCGCGCCGAGGATATGCGGCGGCTAGCCAAAGGCTGGGCGGAGGCGGCTGGCAAAGGCGCTGTGGTTGCGGGCGCCAGGCCGACGACGGCTGAGATTTTGGCGCTGGCCTACCCCGACCGGATGGCGAAGGCGCGGACTGAACGCGGGCAGTTCCTGCTCGCGAACGGGCGGGGCGCGATTGCCGATGTGCGGGAGGCGATTGCGGGCAGTCCTTACCTCGTGGTGGCGGAGCTGACCGGGACGGCGGCGGCGGCGCGCATCCTGATCGCTGCTCCAGCGACCGAGGCGCAGTTCGAGGCAGCCGCGGCAGGACGCATTGTCGAGGGCCGCGAGGTTGCCTTCGATGTTGCGGCGCGAGCGGTGCGGGCACGTCATGTGCGGCGGCTCGATCAGATCGTGCTGGCGGCGCGACCGCTGGCGATCACGCCGGGCCCCGACGTCAGCGCGGCGCTTGCTGCTGGCATTGCCAAGCTGGGCGTTGGCGTGCTGGCGTGGAGCAAGGGACAGGCCCAACTGCGCGAGCGCGTCGCATTTCTGCGGGCGGCTGGCATGACGGAGTTGCCCGAGTTGACGGATGAGGCATTGGCCACGTCGGTTGGCGATTGGCTGGAGCCATATCTCGCAAGCAAGTCGCGGCTCGACGAGATCGGGGCTGACGATCTTGCGACCGCTCTCGACATGCTGGTGCCGTGGGATATGCGGCAGATGCTGGAGCGGGAAGCGCCGGTCCAGTTTGAAGCGCCGACGGGCAACCGGGTGGCTATCGACTATGATGGCCCGCAGGCACCTTCGATTGAGATCCGGGTGCAGGAGCTGTTCGGGCTGAAGGTGCATCCAGCCATTGCCGGCGGGCGGCGGTCGCTGACGTTGCACCTGCTATCGCCCGCGCACCGGCCGATCCAGATCACGCGCGACCTGCCGGGGTTTTGGGCCGGGTCATGGGCTGCGGTGAAGGTTGAGATGAAGGGGCGGTATCCACGGCACGCTTGGCCCGACGATCCAGCGAACGCTGCGCCGACCGCCCGGGCCAAGCCACGAGGGACGTGAGAGGACGCCTGCCGCGCTCGGGCTGCCACCCAAACCCGCTCGGGGAGGCCCCGATCCCCCTTTCTTTTGGGACAAAGGGGACATCCATTACACCTTGTGATAGGCGCGATACCATTCAACGAAGCGGGATATTCCGGTTTCGATAGGGGTTGAGGGCGTGAAGCCGACGGCGCTCGTCAAGGCGCTGACGTCGGCTGAGGTCGCGAGCACGTCGCCGGGTTGCATGGGCAGGAAGTTTTTGACGGCCTTAATGCCGATGGCATTTTCGAGCATTGCGATGAGCGCCATCAATTCGGTCGGGTTGGCGTTGCCGATGTTGTAGAGCCGGTAGGGCGCTGCCGACGTGGCCGGGTTTGGATGGAGGCCGTTCCAAGTTGGATCGGGCGTCGCGATATGATCGAGGGCTGCCACGACGCCGGTAACGATATCGTCGATGTAGGTGAAATCGCGCGAATGGATGCCGTTATTGTAAACCGGGATCGGCTCGCGTTTGAAGATCTTGGCGGTGAATTTGTAGATCGCCATGTCGGGACGTCCCCAGGGGCCATAAACCGTGAAGAAG
>JANOVN010000161.1:0-11397 GCA_031417455.1 Hyphomicrobiaceae bacterium
CCCGAGCCCGCAGAACCCCGGCCGTCAACGCGTGCCCTCGCGACGCCCATGACCCTCGCGGGTCTCGCCATCATCGCAGCGCTCACCGGCTCAACCGTCTGGAAAAACTCGTCCATCATCAACTCGGGTCAGCGCGCCTACTTGGCCCTCGCACCCGTCGATCCGCGTTCGCTTATTCAGGGTGATTACATGACGCTGCGCTTTGCCATCGCCAACGACGCGCGGCTCGACCTGAACAAAGTAGGCCTGCCCGAGCAAACCATCATTGCCAAGCTTGACGCCAACGGGGTTGCAACCTTCGACCGCCTCGCGACTCAAGGCCCCGCACTAGGTCCCGGCGAACTCTTGATGACGCTCACCAAAAAATCCGGCACCTGGATCGTTGGCACCGACGCCTTCCACTTCAAGGAAGGCACCGGCCAAAAATTCCAATCCGCAGCCTTCGGTGACTTCCGCTTCGCCCCTAACGGCCAAGCGATCCTTGTCGGTCTCACCGACAAGGATCTCAAACCGCTGCAATAGCCGCCTACTTTTTCGCAGCCTTCTTCGGAGCCGCCTGCGTCAGCGCCGAAGCGGCAGCCGACTTGGCGGCCTTGCTGGCCTTGGGATCGTCCAACACCTTAGCGGCTTTCGATGCGACAGCAGCGCTCGTCACTTTCGTCGTTTTGCGTTGCGCCAGCGCTGATGCCGCGACCGACTTCTCAGTCTTGCTCGCCGTCTTGCTGGCCAGCACCTTCGACGCATTCGATGCCGGCTTTTTGCCGGTGGATTCTGATTTCGCCATGTTTCTCATTTTCCCTGAGCCAAACGCCGTGCACTGCAATTTACTGCTAACTGATTCGCAATTGACTCAGGCGCCCCTCGCAAGCCACAACCGCGCTATTCCCCTTAAAATTTCACAATAGCGAGCTCCCATGTCCCACGCCGGCCTGCAAACAACGATCGAAGCTGCCTGGGAGGCCCGCGACACGCTGAACTTTGCGACCATTGGTGCCGTTCGCGACGCCGTTGAGGCAGCCCTCGACGCGCTCGACAAAGGCAAGCTTCGCGTCGCCGAGCGCAGCCCCGAAGGTGCGAACGGCTGGAAAGTCAACCAGTGGCTCAAGAAAGCGGTCCTGCTCTCGTTCCGCCTGAACGACAACCAGAT
The DNA here is from genome assembly GCA_031417455.1 of Hyphomicrobiaceae bacterium. Classification (GTDB taxonomy): domain Bacteria; phylum Pseudomonadota; class Alphaproteobacteria; order Rhizobiales; family Hyphomicrobiaceae; genus JANXVY01. Next base: position 1,148 of record JANOVN010000161.1, read on the forward strand.
GATCCCCGGCGGCCCCGGCGGCTCGTTCTACTGGGATAAAGTCCCCGTCAAATTCGCCGGAATGACCGAGGCCGACTTCCGCACAGCAGGCTTCCGTGCGCTACCCGGCAGCGTTGTCCGCCGCTCGGCTTACATCGCCCCCGGCGTGATCCTGCTGCCCTCGTTCGTCAACGTCGGCGCCTACGTCGACAGCGGCACCATGGTCGATACCTGGGCCACCGTCGGCTCCTGCGCTCAGATCGGCAGAAACTGTCACATCTCAGGCGGTGCTGGCATCGGCGGCGTCCTCGAACCGCTCCAGGCCGACCCGGTCATCATCGAAGACAACTGCTTCATCGGTGCCCGCGCCGAAGTCGCCGAAGGCGTCCATGTCGGTGAAGGCAGCGTCCTGTCCATGGGCGTCTACCTCGGCGCGTCCACCACCATCATCGACCGTTCAACCGGCGAGAAAATGTTCGGTCGTGTCCCGCCCTATTCGGTCGTCGTCTCAGGGTCCATGCCCGGCAAGCCACTCCCTAACGGCGAGCCCGGCCCGAGCCTCTACTGCGCCGTCATCGTCAAACGCGTCGACGCCAAAACCCGCTCCAAAACCTCCATCAACGAACTCCTGCGCGATTAGCTCGGCTCGCCTGATGCAGGAGCGTCATCGACATGCTACAATCAGTGCGTCACATCTGGAGACCCACCATCGGGCAGGGTCCACACTGCGGGACAACAATGGCAAAATCAGAATCAACCGTTAAGAAGACCGCGTCGGCCGCTTCAAAGGTGCTGACGAGCAAGACGGCCAGCAAGAGCGAGAAAGCTGTTGCAGCGTCTGCGCTTGCCCAAACAAAATCAACGAGAATACTGAGCAAAGATGTCGCTTCGAAAGCAGCAAAAATACTTCGCGATCCCAGAGCCAGTGCGGAAGCAAAAACGGCTGCCGCTTCTGCGCTGACCCAATGGCCGCAAAAGAAGCCAAAGGATGCAGCCCAAATTCGCGCGGCTGTCGCCCGAGCAGTTCAGAAACTCGGGTGATCCTTGCGCGATACGACTTCGCACGTCTTCATAAATTGTCCATTTGACTTAGCGTACCGCCCGATGTTCGAAGGGATTGTTTTTACAATAACTGCGAGTGGCTATCGACCACGATGCGCCCTCGAAGAGGAAGACGGCACCGACATCAGATTAGACAAACTTTGCCGCATTATCAGCGAATGCCCACGCTCGATACATGACCTGTCGCGAACCACCGTCGAAGATGGTGGACTACCTCGCTTTAACATGCCGTTCGAACTCGGTTTGACAATCGGTGCTAAACTTTTCGGTGGACCAAAGCGTAAAAAAAACAGCGCAGTCATTATGGTCAAAGATCAGTTTAAGCTTCCAGCTTACCTCTCCGACCTTGGAGGAAACGATCCGCACGCACATAGAGACGAAGTTGTTGAGGTCGTGCGCATTGTCCGGAATTACTTAAGCCAGGGCCCAAGCGGAGCACCGCTGCCTGGGCCGGCGCTTTTGATGGAAAGGTTGGGAGATTTCCAGCGAGCAGTACCCCTGATGGCGGCTGAAAAAGGGATCGGTCCAGATGAACTCGACGCATTCAAATGCTATCGTGACTATTCGTATTTTCTCAGTGACTTCCTGAAAGAAGTTCCGATCGTCCCGGCGTAGGTTATTTTGGACGTCACCATGTACCGCACCCTGCAACCCGAAAAAATCGTCGCGACGCTGGACAAGCTCCGCGCCCGCATCGATCAGCGTTTTCCCGGCAAGGGTCTCGCACGGGTCTGCAGTGAGCTCGGCGAGGTCGCCCGCAAATCCCACAAGCGTGCCGAGGCCATCTCCCGCCCCGCCTACGGCCTCCGCTTCGCCACCGCGATCATGATCGTCACCGGCCTCGCCATGCTCGCCTACATCGCGGGCCTCCTGATTGCCAATACCAAAGCGAACCAGGATATGTTCTCGACCATCCAGGCCGTCGACGCGACCTTCAATATTGTCATCCTGACCGGCGCGACAATCTTCTTCCTCGTCTCGCTCGAAGAGCGCTTGAAGCGCCGCAAAGCCCTGCGCGCCCTCAATGAGCTGCGCACCTTCGTCCACGTTATCGACATGCATCAACTGACCAAAGACCCGCTGATGATCGACGGCCCCTCCACGCCCGAGAGCCCGGTGCGCGACATGACCCCGTTCGAGCTGACCCGCTACCTTAACTACTGCTCTGAAATGCTCTCCTTGACCGACAAACTCGCCGCCCTCTACGCCCAATCGACCTCCGACGCCGTCATCATCGACGCCGTCAGCGATCTATCGTCCCTCACCACTAATCTCTCCGCCAAAATCTGGCAAAAGCTCACCCTCGTCCAAGCGCAACATCGCGAACTCGAACGCGGCCACACTGTCTTGAGCTAACCCTCAAAACAGACTTTGACTGACGTTCGCCCAAAGCCACCACAGGCGCCCGACGCACATGACCTTACTAGACACCACAGACCCCATCGCTCTGACCCAAGCCCTCATCCGCTGTGAAAGCGTCACCCCCGTCGACGCAGGCGCATTGGCCGTCGTCGAAAAGGCCCTGACCGCCACGGGCTTCACCTGCCGACGCATGACCTTCTCAGCCCCAAACACCCCCGACATCGACAACGTCTACGCCCGTCGTGGCACAACCAGCCCCAACCTCTGCTTTGCCGGCCACACCGACGTCGTCCCTGCCGGCGACGAAGCGGCCTGGACCGCGAAGCCCTTCTCAGCCGACATCCGCGACGACATCCTCTACGGTCGCGGCGCCGTAGACATGAAGGGTGCCATCGCCTGCTTCATCGCCGCCAGCGCCCGCTATCTGAAAGCCAACCCGAACGCCCCCGGCTCGATCTCGTTCCTCATCACCGGCGACGAAGAAGGCCCCTCCATCAACGGCACCGAAAAGGTTCTCGGCTGGCTCCGCGAACGCGGCGAAACGCTGGACGCCTGCCTCGTCGGCGAACCATCGAACCCCAACGCGCTCGGCGATGAAATCAAGATCGGCCGCCGAGGCTCGATGAATGGCGAAATCGTGGTTCACGGCAAACAAGGCCATGCCGCCTACCCCGCAAAAGCCGACAACCCGCTACCCAAACTCATCCGCATCCTCGACCGCCTGTGCTCGCAAACGATCGACACCGGCACGGCAAACTTCGAACCCTCAAACCTCCAGGTCACCGTCGTCGATGTCCCCAACACCGCGACCAACGTCATCCCGGCCTTCGCCCGCGCCAAGTTCAACGTCCGCTACAACGACCTCCACAGCCGCGCCAGAATGGAAGCCTGGGTCGCGCTCCAATGCGAGGCCGCAGCCAGCAGCCTGGATGCCCGCTACGACCTCACCTTCTCCGGCACCGGCGACGTCTTCCTGACGAAGCCCGGCCCGCTCGTCGAAACCCTGAGCCAAGCGGTCCAAACGATCACCGGCCGCACGCCCGCCCTTTCGACCGGCGGCGGCACCTCGGACGCGCGCTTCATCTACACCCACTGCCCCGTCGTCGAATTCGGCCTCGTCAATCAAACCATCCATCAGGTCGACGAGCGCGTCCCCATCGCCGACCTCGAAAACCTGACAGCCATCTACGAGCGCTTCATTACCAACTATTTCGCGCGCCCTTAGGACCGGGGGGCCTGGGGCGAGCCCCATACGCGCTGACCATCACTTCACCAAAATTCCGAAAGTTCAATGATGCCGAACTATTGCGTGGCGCAGCATTTAGCGCCATATCCACTGCATGCAGCGACCATTCGTACACCCAGCCCTGGACGACATCACTCTCGAGAGCGTGCTTTACGCCCTTGCGGACCCAACGCGCCTTGCGATCGTCCGCAAACTGGCAAGCCGTGGGTGCCCGACCAATTGCCAGACGGCTGCCCCCGACAATCTCCCCAAGTCCACCCAGTCACACCATTACCAGGTCCTGCGCGAAGCGGGCTTGATCCGGTCGGAACGCAAAGGCACCGAAGTCGTCAACACCCTGCGCTGCACCGAGATTGATGGAAAGTTCCCAGGTCTCGTCCCGGCCATTATGCACGCCGCCAACTTATCACTCCCCACCTGCCCCGGGGATAAGTCCTGATAGAATTCGCCGGATAGTATACAGTCCTTTCGGCATTTTTTGAATTCGATCCCCCCACTCCATGGCCGGGCGTGACCCGGCCATCCAGGGGCCGCGCCGAAAGATCGAGCCTATGGCCCTGGATGGCCGCCTCAGACGGCGGCCATGGAGTGGGAGAGGCGCTTCAATCAAAATTGGAAAAAGTCTAGCGACGGCGTCTTCTACGACCGTCATCTGGCTTCCATGGCCGATTTCCCCATAGCCACCCGATCAAGGCGAGCGGGCCGAAAATCGCGGTTACCACCATTATCATATATGCTGGTGCGGCAACAAGTTTCCATAGCGACCATGCAAGTCCGGTGATGCCACTGCGAGCATACTCAATTGATGCTTCATTGATGAAGATTACAACGAATGCCGCGAGCGGCAGGACCATAAAGCTTGCGAGCGCTACGTAGCCGAGCCATCGCATGCCTATGTCGTAATTCTTCGTCCCGACCTTGGTTTCGAGTTTCTTCAATACCGATGGTATCAGGAACAACACGCCCATAAATATCGCGATCAGCAGGCATGATATCAGTGCCTCTGTCACGTAATAGGCGGCAAGGTGGGCTATTTGGCGCATCCATCTCAGGAAGCCTTCGACTGACCAGCTACTTAGTAACATGCGCCTCAACCGAGTTTCACTTCCAATTGTCCACCATGGTCAATCAATGCCCTTTAGTTCGGGTTCCAAGGGGCGAGCCCCTTGGCCTTCACTTCACTTAAATCGTTACCCCTCGCACCACTCCCCCAACCGGCTCAAAAACGCGCTGCACTTCTCAAGCTCGGACTTCGCCACCCACTCGTTCGCCGTATGCGCCTGCGCAATATCGCCTGGCCCGCAGATGATGGCCGCACTCCCGGCCTCCTGAAACAACCCGGCCTCCGTCGCATACGACACCGCAAACGTCTCGTTCTGCCCGGCCAATTTGAGCGCCAGCGCCGTCAACTCCGACCCCGCCTCCGCCACGAACGGCGCCACCTGATTGGTCTGCGAAATCGAAATCGACGCTTCCGGTGCGACCTTGCGCATCTCGGCTAAGCACTTCTTCTCGGCAAACCGCCGCAAATCCCGCTCGATCTTGGCCGTATCGGTGGTCGGCAGCGCCCTAACCTCGAACCCAAACCACGCCGATACTGGCACGATGTTAGACGCCGTCCCCCCCTCCATCCGCGTTATCTGCAAACTCGCATACGGCGGATCAAACCTCGGATCGGTTGCCGCCTTCAGGCTGTCCTCGATCCGCGCAAGCTCGCCGATCAACCGCCCCGCATACGAAATCGCGTTGACCCCCAGATGCGCCATGCTCGAATGCGACGCCCGCCCGTTGACCTCCACATGCCACCGCACCGGCCCCTTGTGGGCGTCCACGATTGCCATATTCGTCGGCTCACCCACAATCACCATGCGGGGCCGCACCAGCCCATGCCCGAATTCGGCAATCATCGGCCGCACGCCGATACAACCGATCTCCTCGTCATAGGAAAACGCGATATGGATCGGCGTCTTGAGCGTCCGCGCCTTGAATTCCGGCACTGCTGCCAGCACGCAGGCCAAAAACCCCTTCATGTCGGTCGTGCCGCGTCCCGCCACCCGGTCGCCTAAGTCTCTGAGCCTGAATGGATCGCCGAACCACGCTTGTCCATCGACCGGCACCACATCCGTATGCCCCGACAGCGCGATACCCGGCACGCCCGCGGGCCCAATGGTCGCAAACAGGTTCGCCTTGTCCCCGTCCGGCGACATGACAAGCCGGCTCGAAACCTTGCAATGAGCGAGATAGTCCTCGACGAACCGTATCAGCGCCAAGTTGCTCTTATGGCTCGTCGTATCGAAAGCAACGAGGCGCTCCAACAGTTCGAGCGGAGAATAAACCGGTGACTTCATTTTGTCCGATGGGAGTAAGGAGTAGGGAGTTGGCAGTAGTGAACACTACTCCTATTCGCCATTCCCAACTCCCCACTCCCTAATTTTTCAATTCACGCTGCGGATCGCGTACGGGCTATCGAGTGAAAACGCCGGGATCGCGATATCAAACAGCGCCCCGCCCAAAGCAGCCATCTGATAGCTGCCCGACATGATCCCCGATGGTGTCTTCAACGGACAACCCGACGTGTAGTTGAAGCTTTCCCCAGGCCCGATCAGCGGCGTCTGCCCCACAACGCCCGCGCCCCGCACTTCTTCCATCCGCCCCGCCCCATCGACGATTTTCCACACCCGCGAACGCAATTGCACCGGCTCGCCCCCCTCATTGATGATGTCCACCGTGTACGCCCAGAAAAAATACCCGTCCGCCGGCGTCGACCGGTCCTCGAGATAGCTGGGTGTAACGCGAACGCGGATCCCGCGAGTAACGGCTTCGTACATGCTCATCCCGATCGTTGCACCTTGAACACGCAACCCTAAGCCCATGCGACCCATTCGGCAATTCAAGTTCGGCCCTCGCTCGACGCGCCTCTCTTCCCCCTCTCCCCGTCAGGGCGAGGCCCTGCTGCTCAGGGACGGGAAAAAACTGGGGTGAGGGGGAACAGCAGAGGAAAATCATCAATCAAATTGCCCCCCAAACCCTCCCCTGCGCGGTTTCGCCATACCCTTCGCAACGGGCATCGGCGGCGCATTTCTTGACACTCTGGAACGTGCTGCTTATGACACGCCAACTCTTTGAACCACCCATCCCATTCCGGACTAGGGGTTAATCGCCATGGCCGCTTCGCAAACACCGCCCAACGGGGGTGACAAAGGCGCTGGTCGCGGTGACCTAACCCCGCAAGAACGGGAAGCCTTCAAACAGCGGGCAGACGAGCTCGGCAAGCGGCTGGATTCAGCCAAAAGCCATAGTACGTCGCTTCCCAAAGCCAACCCGTCGTCTGGCAGTAATGCGGAAAACGGCAACGCAATGGGCAAAGCCTTGCGCATTTCCACCGAATTAGTCGGCGGAGTGATTGTCGGGGCTGGGCTTGGCTGGTTGCTCGATAGGGCGTTGGGAACCTTTCCTGCGTTCTTCATCGTGTTCTTTTTACTTGGTGCCGCCGCTGGGATGATCAACATCGTACGGGTCGGCACGTCGATGAAAACCGGCCCAAGCAACCCGAAAGCTGGCCCTGCCGTGCGCGACGACGAAGAGAACTGAGACCGAAGAAAACGAAAGACCGACGACGACTAATATCTAAGTAGAAGTTCACGGCCGAAACGCATTAGACCACACACGGCGCCGGCAACCGGCGACGAAACAAAAGATGACGAAACCAAAGACGACGAAACCAAAGACGACGAAACCTTAAGGGGGACGAACGGTGGCAGCCGCTCACGAAGGGCATAGCCCGATCCATCAGTTCGAAATCAACCAGCTGATTCCACTCAAGCTGTTTGGTATCGACGCCTCGTTCACGAACTCGTCGCTCTACATGGTTCTGGCGCTCGGCATCATCAGCGCGTTCCTGATCTCGGCCATGCGTACGGGTTCGCTCGTTCCCGGCCGAATGCAATCGATGGCTGAACTCGTTTACAAATTCGTGGCCGACACCGTACGAGAAAACGTCGGCGACGAGGGCATGAAGTTCTTCCCCCTTGTCTTCTCGCTGTTCATTTTTGTGCTGGTGCTCAACATTCTCGGCATGATCCCGATCCCGGGTATTACCTTCACCGTGACATCGAGCTTGGCGGTTACCGCAGCTCTTGCTCTTCTCGTCATCGGCATCGTGATCGCATACGGCCTTTACGCCCACGGCTTCGGCTTCTTCAAGCTGTTCGTTCCCTCGGGCGTGCCCTGGTACATGCTGCTGATCCTGGTCCCGATCGAAGTCATCTCGTTCATTTCGCGCCCGATCAGCCTCTCGGTTCGTCTGTTCGCCAACATGCTGGCGGGCCACATCGCGCTGAAAATCTTCGCCGGCTTCGTCGGCACGCTTCTCGCCGCTGGTGTCTGGGGCCTGCTCGCGCCGCTGCCGATGGCCCTGACGGTCGCCCTGACCGCTCTCGAAGTCCTGGTCGCCGTGCTGCAAGCCTACGTGTTTGCCGTTCTGACCTGCATCTACCTCAACGACGCCGTCCACGGCGCACACTGATCCTTCAACCTTTCCTTTCGAACACTCAAATCAACCCCAAGGAGACGACTATGGCTGCTGAATCCCTCGAAATCGCCAAGCAGACGGCTGTTGCTGCAAAGTACATCGGCGCTGGCATCGCATGCCTGGGCATGGCTGGCGCTGGCATCGGCCTCGGCAACCTGTTCGGCCAGTTCCTCGCGGGCGCCCTGCGCAACCCATCGGCTGCTGACGGCCAGCGCGGCACCCTGCTTCTCGGCTTCGCCCTGACGGAAGCACTCGGCATCTTCTCGTTGCTGATCGCTCTTTTGCTGCTGTTCGCAGTCTAATTTCGCGACTGTTGTCTCGTCAGGCGGCGTCTTTCCTTGGCAATTCTTTGCCTGGAATGACCTGCCTGACGATCCCGTTTTCACAAGCGCTCAAACGAGGTTAGCCAATGGCTGGCAATCCAAATACGACAACCGGAACGCAAGCCCCCGGCGGCGAGGCAGGCGGCAACTTTCCGCCGTTCAACCCCGCAACTTTCGCGCCTCAGCTCATCTGGCTCGCGCTGACCTTCACCGTGCTCTATCTCATCATGTCGCGCAAAGCCTTGCCGCGCATCGCCGACGTTCTTGAAGAACGGGCAAACCGCATCAAGCGCGACCTGGACGCTGCCGAACGCCTCAAGGGTGAAACCGACAAAGCGCTCGCGACCTACGAACAAGCCCTCGCCGACGCCAAGGGCAACGCCAACGCCATCGCCAAGGAAACACGCGCCAAACTGACGGCTGATGTCGACAAAGACAAAACCGCCATCGACGCCAAAATGAACGCCAAGATCGCCGATGCCGAGGCCCGCATCGCGGCCACCAAGAACAAGGCTCTCGCGAGCGTCAATGACATCGCCGCAAGCACGGCGTCCGCTATTGTCGGCCGCCTGATCGGCCACGACGCGACCACCGATGAAATCAAGCGCGCGCTCGCGCCGGCTGCGGGGAAATAACGACATGGATTGGATTCACAACCCGGAATACTGGGTTCTCGTTGCCTTTTTGATCTTCTGCGCCATGGTCTGGAAAGCTGGCGTCCCCGCCCAGATCGGCAAAGCCCTTGATGGCCGCGCCGAAGCGATCCGCAACGAACTCGACGAAGCCCGCCGCCTGCGTGAAGAAGCCCAGGCCCTGCTCGCCGACTACCAAAAGAAGCAGCGCGAAGCCGAATCCGAAGCCAAGGCCATCATCGATAACGCCAAGCGCGAAGCCGAAAGCCTCGCCGCCGAAACCCGCAAGTCGATGGCCGAACAGCTCGAGCGCCGCACCAAGCTGGCCGAGGAAAAGATTGCCCGCGCCGAAGCCCAAGCCATCGCCGAAGTCCGCAGCCTCGCGGTCGACAGCGCGCTGGCCGCCTCCGCCAAAATCCTCGCTGGTAAAGCCTCCGGCGCCACCGCCTCGTCCTTGATCGACGCCAGCATCGCCGACCTCAAGACCAAACTGAACTAAAAGCGAACAATCGTCCAGCGAGAGTGCTTCCGGGAAAAGCATGTCCCCTTACCGCAACCCAAATTCCCCTCCCACTGCTTTCCCGGACAAGTGCGCCGCCTTGCGCACGCTGATCCGGGACCGTTACCACCCACCGTGTGATAAACGCCCCGGATCGGCGAGTGCAGAGCCGTCCGGGGAAACAGTGGAGAGGGCGGGAATCAAACCGGACACCAACTCCCCTCCCAATGTTTTCCCGGACAAGTGCGCCCCCTTGCGCACGCCGATCCGGGATCTTTACCACGCTCATGGAGGTAAAGACCCCGGATCGGCAAGTGCAGAGCCGTCCGGGGAACCATTGTGGGGACATAGAATCTAAACCCGACAGCCGTGGGCGGGCCGGCCCTCGGCCTCGCCCCACCACTCCATGGCCGCGTCCCAATCCTCCGCTGCGGCTTCATGGACTGGCTGGAGCGCTCACTTGTCACCCCGTGCGCTCAGCTAGCGTTCTTACGGTGCGGTGCAGACACGGGACCCAGGAGCCACAAACACCAATCCCTCCGCAACCCTCAGGGCTCGGAGCTATAAATCGTGAGGGAGACGGATCAGAGCCTGGGTTTCCCCAGCGGTCTCGACC
>JANOVN010000162.1:0-3074 GCA_031417455.1 Hyphomicrobiaceae bacterium
CAAAGCCCCGGCCAGCTGATGGGTTGCGGGACTCCTCGCAAAACCCCTATTTCGCAGTAAAAGCAGCTCTAGAACCACCCCTCATGAAATAAGGTGATCCCAAAATCTCACAACTTCAAGCCACGGGGATAAGTTTCTAAAAATGAAAAATCCAAACCGGCTCGTTCAAATCCTGCTGCCAGCCTTTGCGCGCGACGGCACCCTCGTTCCCAAGACCGTCTTCGACGGCGTCGCTCACGAGCTTACCGAAAAATTCGGCGGCGTGACGAGTTACCTGCGCGCGCCCGCCGAAGGCCGTTGGCAATCGGGCTCCGGCACCGAGCACGATCAGATCGTCGTCGTCGAGGTCATGACCGAAGAAATCGACACCCGCTACTGGTCGGTGTTGCGAAAGCGCCTCGAACGCGAACTGGCGCAAGACCGCATCATCATCCGCTGCCATACCGTCCAATTGTTATGAAGCAGTCAACGGCCCCCGCAATGAACAAAACTGCATCACCAGATCCTTAAAATTGCCCACGCCGACAAAAGTCTGCTTGCCTTCAATGAAGAACTCAGCCACCTGAGGATAACGTCTGGGGTGGACATATTTTGATGAACCGATTGAACGACCGCTACCTTACCGGATTTGTCGAGATGCTGGGCCGCAGCCGCATCCCCTGCCAGGTGCGCAACCTCACCGGCACTGGCGCAAACCTCGAATTGCTCGAACGCGCCCACCTTTTGCCCACCATCGGCCTGCGCATCGCCGACAGCCATCGCGTCCTCGAATGCAACGTCACCAACGTCGACCGCAGCAAAGTCAACGTAGTGTTCAGACAAGCCGATGGCCTGGAAGGCGCAGCCATCAAACGCGCCATCCGCACCGCCCAGGACGCCCTCACCAAATAAGACGCCCTGATTTTGCCGACAGTTGGCACACCGCCCCGTGTTGCGCTATTGCCAACGCACCATCTGCGGTAACGACGTAAAGCGCTAAGAAGCGCGACAAAGCATAGAGTTGCCTGGACTTCACCAAAGGACCTGACGTGGCCAAAATCGAACCGGTTGGACTGTATCTCATTGTCGAGGCGATGCCCGGCCCATCCGTCCAGGAGCGGTTGAAGGCGACGCTGGCCGCCACTAAATTCGCCAGCGCTCTCGTCTGCGCCCCCCAAGGTCAAACCCTTGATGCCGCCACCGCGCGGCCCTTCGTCGAACTCATTCAGGCCCAGGACGTAGCCGCCCTGATCGACAACGACGCCCAGCTCGCCCGCACCTTGCGCGCCGACGGCGTCCACCTGCGCGCCAGCGACAACCTCGAAGCCAAAGCGATCGAAGCCCGCGAGATCTTAGGCGCCCGTTACATCATCGGCGGCCATGCCCAAACCCGCCACGACGCCATGATGCTGGGCGAACAGGGTGCCGAATACGTCGCCTTCGACAACTCTGATGCAAGCGCCGATCAGGCCGATTTCGTCGAGTGGTGGGCGCAAATCTTCGAAGTCCCCTGCATCGCTTTCGATGTGGCCACCCCACAGGATGCGACAACAATGGCCAGCCTCGGCGCGGATTTTGTCGCCTTCCGGCTTATTTCAGCCGGAACTCCAGGCGATGCCCAAGATAGCGCGCGGTCTTTCGCCGATGCCGCAGCGGTTGGCCTTAAAGAATTCGCCAGCCGCGCTCCAGATTGATCGACCCTAGGTAGACCCAAGGATGACCTCGATGAAACCGCTATTGAGCATCTGCGCGATCCTGATCCTTGGCATGAACAGCGCGCACGCCGCTGGCGAAACCAAACCAGCCGCAACCGCCCCAGCTAAGCTCAACGCCAAACCCACCGCACCCGCCGCCACTCCGGCAGCACCCGCAGCCGCCGCCCCAATCCCTGCGACCGACGCCTGCATCGCCCAGCTTCTGACCGCCCGCAACGCCGGCCCCGACGCCAAGCCGTCGACCTCGCCTGGCTCCGCCGACCAGGATGCCGCCTACTTAGCCTACGACCAGGGCAAGTTCCTGACAGCACTCGCCCTCGCCGAAGCCGCCGCCGGCAAAGGCAACCCCCAGGCCCACACCCTCGTCGGCCGCATCCACGACGAAGGCCAGGGCGTCCCCAAAGATTCAATCACCGCCGCCCGCTGGTTTGCTCGCGGCGCCGAACTTTGCGACGTCCCCGCCCTGTTCGCTTACGGACTGATGCTCGCCGAAGGCCGTGGCGTCGGCAAAGACCGTATCCAGGCCGGTGAATTGCTGGAAAAAGCAGCCATCAGCGGCCACGCGCTCGCCAACTATAATCTCGGTCTGTTGTTCCTGCGCGGTGACGGCAAACCCGAAAACCCCTATCGCGCCGCCCAGCACATTCTCTACGCCGCCGAAAAAGGCATCGCCGCCGCCCAATACGACATCGGCAGCATGTACCAAGCCGGCGTCGGCGTTCCAGGCGACGGCGTCCAGGCTGCCACCTGGCTCAACCGCTCCGCAGCCGCTGGCTATACCGCCGCCCAGTACGATTACGCCGTTCTTCTCTTGAAGGGCTTAGGCCTCGAAAAGGACAAACCCAAGACCGTCGAATACCTCCTCGCCGCCGCTGAAAAGGGCCTGCCCGGCGCTCAAAACCGCTTGGCCTATTTGCTCAAAGACGGCGTGGGCGTCGAAAAAAACCTAGTCGAAGCCGCCAAATGGCGCACGCTTGCCAAAAATGGCGGCGTCCTCGACGAAACCCTCGACGCCGAATTCGCCAAGCTCTCAAAAGCCGACCTCGCCGCCGCCAACTCAGCCGTCACCGACTACACCGAAAAACGCCTCGTCCCCGGCCCCAAGAAGTAATACCAGCGGGCATAAGTTCTGACTTATGCGCGCTGGTATCCGCGCGTGGGGTTGGTGGGGCGGCCACGCGCAAACAAAGGAGAATACCGTCGCGCAGCCGACGAACCAAAGAGTCAGAACTTCTGCGCGACGGTATAAGTCCCCTCTTCCCGTCCTTCACGGGGAGAGGGCTAGGGTGAGGGGCGGCAACGATAACGTGCGTGAGGGGCGGCCAAAAACCCGTAGACGGTAGGTTGGGTTGAGTCCTCTTGCAAAACTCAACAACTTTC
>JANOVN010000163.1:0-4755 GCA_031417455.1 Hyphomicrobiaceae bacterium
GGAACGTGAAGGTATCGGTGGTTGGGTTGGTGCCGTTGTTGCCAGCCTGCACCAACTTACGGTCGAAGTATTGGACGCCGTGGGTGAGATTTTTCTTGGGGCGGAAGTCGAAGGAGATTTCAGCGCGCAGGCTTGGCGTCAGGTAGCGGCCTGCACCAATCGAACCAAACAGGAAGCCGCTCTGGTCGTCGTTGGCAGTGATGCCGCCGGTCGTGGTGATATCGGCGCTGGTGGCGAGGTTGTAGCCGAGGTCGCCGCGGACGTACCAATCCTTGTTGTAGGACGGCGCGGGCGTGGGGGCGGGAACGGGGACGGCGGCGTTGCGGTAATCCTTCACGCTACCGAAATCCTTGATGACGCCGCCGCTGCCGACGGCCCAATCGGCCGCGCGTGGGCTGACGGAAGAGGCCGCCAGTAGTGCCAGCCCGAGGCCGAGGCTTTGTGTCATGCGTTTCATGTAACTTCGATCCCGTTTTGACGGCGACGCAAATGGCGTTTCCGCCGGTGCAAGCTATTGATAATCTGGCTGCATCGGAGACAGGCGAAGCTAAATGGTCGCCAAGGGCTGGCCGTTGTTCGTTCACAGGTGAGCCGACGGGCTCCAACAACGCAGACACAAAAACCTTGGGATCAACACGGGTAACCTTGGGATCAGCTCTTCAAGCTGTTCCGGTCCGTCCAGCCGCAAGCGCTGCTGGACGGGGTCGTCTTTCGATTTTTTCAGATCAGCGGAAGTCGTAGCGCAGACCGACGCGGAATTCGTGAGCGTGGATTTCGGAGACGGTCGGGTCGGCGGCGACAACAACCGGCAATGGCGTGTTGGCGTTGATCGCGCCGGTCTTGGCGTCGCCAAGATAGAGGAAGCGGTAGCCGACATCGAGGTAGAGGTTGCGGGCGACTTCACCGCCAGCATAACCTTCGCCCGAACCAGCCGAGGGGCCGCGACCGGTCAGGTTGACGGCGACGCCGGCCATAAGGGCACCGGCGACCGACGTGTTCGAGCCGCTGTCGATGGTGCTGGTGCAGCCGCAGTTGTCGACGACGGACCCGACCGAGGTTTTGTGGTCGACCCAGCCGAGACCAGCGCCGACGTAGGGGGTGAAGCGGGTGCGGGTGTCGAAGTCGTAGTAGAGGTTGAACAGGCCGAGCGTGCTCTTGAGGCCGAACTTGGCGTCGGCGGTGGCTGCGCCGCCGTTGAAGGCGTAGGTCGAGGTGACATCCGAGTTGAAGCGCTGTTCGAGGGTAAAGTCAGTGCGCCAGTTCTTGTTGATATAGTAGCCGATGCCGCCGCCGGCCGACCAGGCGCCGTTGATCTTGTTGTTATAGCCGTCGAACTTGCCGTCGATGTCGATGGCGGGCGTTTCGTAGCTGGCATAGGCAGCGTCGGCGCGGACGTAGAAGCGTGCGGCCGACTGCTGCATCAAGGTTGGCATTGCATCGTCTTTGATGCTGCCGCCGCGTCCGCCGAGGTCGGCTGCCTGCACCGAGGTTGCTGCAGAGAGCGCTGCGAGCGCGCCAACGATGAGAGTGCTGCGTGTGGCAATCATAATCCGACCCTTTTTCCAATACCGACGCACGAAGCGTTCGTGTTCCTGGAGATCATGATCGGTCAGAAGGCTTAAAAAGAATTTAAGCCGTGTACGATTTTAGCACGATTGTTTTTTTAAGGGCGGGAGGGAGGCATGAAGATCAGCCCTCTCCCCAGGGGGAGAGGGGATAAGTGAAGTGGCGGTCAACCCTCTTGTAGGGCGCAATAGCCTCTTGGCGTATTGCGCCGTCGTGCGGTGAGCAAAGCCGGTGCAATACGCTGCGCTATTGCACCCTACGGCCCTACGTTACGCTGCTGCCAGCCGCACCGCTTCGACGATGTCGCCGACGACGGTGGCGACGAGTTTTTCATCGTCGCCTTCGGCCATGACGCGGATGACGGGTTCGGTGCCGGAGGGGCGGATGACGAGGCGGCCGTTTTTGCCGAGCTTGGTTTTGCCGGCGTCGATGGCTTTGATGACGCGCTTGTCTTCGAGCGGTTTGCCGCTGGCGTAGCGGACGTTCTGGAGCAACTGGGGGAGCGGCGTGAAGCGGTTCGTGACCTGACTGACGGGTTTGCCGGTGGTGATGACCACGGCCAGGATCTGGAGGGCCGCGACCAAGCCGTCGCCGGTGGTGATGAAGTCGGACAGGACGATGTGGCCGGACTGTTCGCCGCCGACGTTGTAGCCGTGGCGGCGCATGTGTTCGACAACGTAGCGGTCGCCCACGCCGGTACGGACCATGCCGAGGTTGAGGCTTTCGAGGTAGCGTTCCAGTCCTAGGTTGCTCATGACGGTCGAGACGATGCCGCCGGCGGTAAGCTTGCCGCGGCTGTGCCAGCTTTCGGCGATGACGGCCATGATCTGGTCACCGTCGACGATCTGGCCTTTTTCGTCCACGATCACGACGCGGTCGGCGTCGCCGTCGAGCGCGATGCCGATGTCGGCGCGGACTTCGCGGACTTTTTCGCAGAGGAGAGCGGGCGAGGTGGAGCCGCACTTGTCGTTGATGTTGCGGCCGTTGGGCTCGACGCCGATCTTGATGACTTCGGCGCCCAATTCCCACAGCGCTTCGGGGGCGACTTTATATCCAGCGCCGTTAGCGCAATCGATGACGATGCGCAGGCCGTCGAGGCGGAGGTCTTTGGGCAGGGTGCGCTTGGCGAATTCGATGTAGCGCTCCTGGGCGCTTTCCACGCGGGTGGCGCGGCCGATCTTATCGGGGGCGACGAGCAGCTTTGAGCCCGGAGCGTCGATCATCGCTTCGATTTCAAGTTCGGTTTCATCCGAGAGTTTGTAGCCGTCGGGGTCGAACAGCTTGATGCCGTTGTCGTCGTAACGGTTGTGGGAGGCGGAGATCATGACGCCCAAATCGGCGCGCAGCGAGCGGGTCAACATGGCGACGGCGGGCGTGGGCATCGGACCCAACAGGAACACGTCCATGCCGACCGAGGTGAAGCCAGACATGAGGGCGGCTTCCAACATATAGCCGGACAGGCGCGTATCCTTGCCGATCACCACGCGATGGCGATGGGCGCCTTTTTGAAACACGGTACCCGCTGCCATGCCGACCTTCAGTGCTATTTCAGAGGTCATTGGAAAGCGGTTGGCTTGTCCGCGAATACCATCAGTTCCGAAATAACGGCGCGACATGGACGTTCCTTTAATTGGTCGTCTTAGGCTTTTAATCGTGTGCGCTGCATCTTGGCACGCGCTCAGGCAAAACGCATTCACAGTGAGGCGCGTGGTAGTTGCGTTAACTTATTCTATCGCGAGAGGGTGGCTAGCGGGGGACGAATCTGTGCATACGGGCGGTTGAACGATTCAAGTGTTGGGGGCCTCGATGGCAGAATTTCTCGCAGTTGCCAACCGCAAAGGCGGCGTCGGCAAATCGACCATTTCGGTCATGCTGACCCATGCCTTTGCCGTGTGGGGCGCAAAGCGCGTGCTGTTGCTCGATCTCGACAGCCAGTGCAACGCCTCGCTGATCCTGCAAGGCGGCGAAGGCTGGGTGTCGGCCCGCAAGGCGCACAAGACGATTGCCGACTATTTCCTCGACACGTTCGACGAGAGTGCTGGCGCGCCGCGCGACTACCTCGTGCACAATGTTGGCGACGTGCGCGACGGCAATGGCCGCAAGCCTGTGATATCGCTGTTGCCGGGCTCGCTGATGCTCGAAGATGCGCAGGGCGAGCTTTACATTAAGGAAGCCCGTCAGGCGAAAGATCCCGACATTGTGGGTACGCGCGTGCGGGGGCGGCTGGAGCGGATGATCCGGCGCTTTGAGGGCAACTACGATGTGATCATTCTCGACTGCGCGCCGGGGCTGTCGTTTGCAGCGCTTGCTGCACTCAAGACGGCGGACCTCGTGCTGGTGCCGTTCCGGCCCGATTATGTTTCGCAGCTGGCCGTTGACCGCGTGGCGCTGCTGATCGAGGGCCGCCGCACCGGGGCCGACCTTGCCGAGCTGCCGCTCGATGCGCGCAGGTATGCGTGCGTTGCCAACTCCATGCGCGGCACCGGGCGCGAGCAGAACATTTTTGATGAAATCGCGCTCGATCATCCTATGCTGAATGCACGCCTGCCGCAGAGCGCGGCTATTGCCGATGCGTTCGATTTCCGCGACGATCCGCGCTCCATCGAAGACAAATACGGCGACGCAACGAGCGATGTTCGTGCGATGTATGAAGAAGTTGCATCCCGGTTGACCCTACGATTGGCGGCTTAAGTCCATGGCAAAAAATACGCGACCGTTATCGGGTGCTGCTCAGCGGAAGTTTTTCCGCGATCTGTTGCGGTCGGATGCTGGCGTTGGCGCCGACGCCGTGGACCGGCTGACGGAGCTGTGTTCGGCGGAGATCGCCTCGATTCGCGTGCGGTTGCCGCTCGTCGTGCGCAAGGCGGCCAGGCCTGCCGTTGCGACGGCTATTGCTGCGGTAAAGGCTGAAGTTGCAGTGAAGGCTGGGGCGGATGCAAAGCCTGCGAGCGGCGGGTTTGATCCCCATGGGTTCAGCCTCATTGTGACGTTCCGCAAGGGTGGCAAGGATGCGCTGATCGCCAAGCTCGACGAGGTCGGGGAAATCGAGAAATTGCGTGAAATCGCCAAGGCACAGCATGTTTCGCTCGATGCGGGGCTGACCGACCGGGCCGAGATTCTGGCGGCGCTGGTTGAAGGCACTGAGCGGCGGATTGCGCATCGGCAGGCAGCGGCGAGCTAAGGTTTGCG
>JANOVN010000164.1:0-4725 GCA_031417455.1 Hyphomicrobiaceae bacterium
AAGCTTCGTAACCGCTTCGAGCGATTTGACCCCTGAATCAGCCTCACAGGTTGCCAGTGCCGTCGCCATCCTCAAAGCCTACCCGAACTTGCAGGTCAAAATCGGCGGCTACACCGACAACCAGGGCAACCCGGACGCTAATCTCGACCTGTCGGACAAGCGCGCCAACCGCGTCATGCAAGAGATGATTGGCGGCGGCGTCGCTGCCGACCGCATCGAAGCCAAAGGTTATGGCGACCAGCACCCCATCGGCGACAACGCAACGCCAGAAGGCCGCGCCAAGAACCGCCGCACGTCTCTGAGCATCCGCACCAAGTAATCCTAGGGCCGCGTAACCGGCGGCTTCACACGTCCAATACAATGAGAGCCGGGACTGGAAACAGTCCCGGCTCTTTTTTCATTCAGAGACACTGCCGCTGCGGTGGCGTTTAGTTCGCCCGGCGTGAAGCAGAAATCGCATAGGCTGGCGACCGTGCCGCGAACTGACCATCATCCTTGGGGCCAGCGACGCCGGCCGCAAGGTCCGTCGGGTCAAAGATCCCCGCGTCGCACACCTTATTGTCTTCGAGGCCGCTCAACGCCAGTGTGCCGATCTTGACCGTCTTGCGGCTGTCCTCGTCCGTCCACATCTGTGAGGGATCATTGGTCGCATCGCCCGCTTGGCCCGGGATCGCCACCATATCGAAGCTGACGGCCCCCTTGGCCATCCGTTCGGTCAACTCAGCAACGAGGAATTCAGCGGGTTTTGCTTTGGCCTCGTCATCCGTTAAGCCCGCTTCACCAGCAGTAGGCACCAGCTTGAACTTCAAGGTCTTGGCGACGCCCTCTGCATTTGTCGCCGTGTAGGCGTGGATGGCCCAGTAATTTTGACCGCCAAAACTGGCTGGAACTGGCTTTGATGCAAGCCAAGCGCCCTGTCGTTTGGTCTCGGGGTTTGCTTCGGCAAACGCCTTGATCTTCTCCGGGTCCGGCTTGCCATCGGCACCGGGTGCGCGCGCCTGCAGGAAGCCCAGCAACTGGTCGAGCGACTTTGCAAATTGTACCGGAGCGTTGACCATGACGAACTGCGACGTAGCCTTACCACCTGGATCGATTTGGAATGAAAAACCGCGCACGGCAGCCTTCGCGCTATCGGCAACTTTCGGATTGCCCCCACCTATCGAAAAGCGGCCGAGCACAGGCAGCGGGGCTGCAAAACTTGCCGATTTGGTCAGCGCCTTGGCGTCTGCTGTTGGCGTAAACGTGCCTTTGACGCATTGCCCCTTGGCACCGCTGGCGCGCACGCCGGGTGCTTGTTTTCCAAAGATGGTGTTCAGCGCGTCGACGATTTGTTCGGGTTCTGCGGCGTGGCCTAAACTCGGTGCGCCAGCAACCGCTGCAATGATGCCTGCGGCCAGGGCTGTTCGATACGATGTCATGAAAGCTGTTCCCTTCTATTTGTGAGGATTGGCCACCAGCAGCTCGCCCCCTGGAATCCTGTATACGGAGCGCGCGGCTAAAAGTTTCAACATACCGTGGCGATTTTTCACGTTTGCGTGACGTGCCCAACGGCGATGCCTCCCACGCATGAGGCACCGGCCCCCGGCATCAAGCGTTCGCAACGGCTACAACCTGCCTGCCTGGACTAGCGACGGCTCTCCAGTTGGGTCGTCTGCGACGTCAACTCCGGCGAACTCCGCCCCAGCGAACTCGGCCAGAGTGAGGCGCGACTGTGAGCATCCCTTGGTCCTAAAAAAGCAGGGGGTTTGGGGAAAACTTTCCCCCAAGCGCGCAGCGCTCACGCCCCAGCGATCTTCGAAAAATCCGCCACGTTGCTGGTCGCCGCCCGGATCTGCGACAGCAGCGCGAGCCGGTTGCGGCGCAACGCGGGATCGGCATCGTTGACCGTCACCTTGTCGAAGAACGCATCCACCGGTTCGCGCAACTCGGCCAGCGCCCGCATCGCGCCATCGAAGCGTTCGACGTCGATGGCCTTACGGGTGTCGTTGGCAACCTTGGTGACGGCGACGTAGAGCAACTGTTCTTCGACAACCGCCAGTAGTGTTGGATCGACGCTACCTGCAAAGCAGGTTTTGTCCTTCTTCTCCTCGATGGCGAGGATGTTGGAGGCACGCTTGACACCAGCGAGCAAATTCGCCCCGTCCTCGGTCTTGAGCAGATCCGTCAGCGCATCCAGGCGCTTAACGATCAGCGCGAGATCGTCCTGCGGCCCCGCAGCCAACACCGCGTCGATCAGATCATGCCGGGACCCGGAATCGCGCAGATAGACCTTGAGCCGCTCGTGGAAGAACGCGAGCAGATGGCCGGCAAGCTCGTCCTCACCGGTATGTTCAGCGGGATTCTTGCGCGATTTCGTCCCGGTTTCAGCGAGTTCGTCGTCCAGGTTGGCAAGGCCATCCCAGTACGCGAAATCGACTCCGGCTTTTCTAAAGCCCTTGGCCCAGTTTTCGACCAAGCCGGTAAGCGGCAGCCGCAGATCGTTTTCGAGCGCGATGCGGATCACGCCCAACGCCGCGCGGCGAAGTTGATAGGGGTCGCCCGAACCCGTGGGGCGCTCATTGATGGCCCAAAACCCGACCAGCGTATCGAGCTTGTCGGCAAGCGCCACCGCAATCGACACCGGCTCGACCGGCACACTGTCGCTGGCACCCTTGGGCTTGTAATGCTCGGCAATGGCTTGTGCGATCTTGGGATCGGTGTGTTCGGCGTGGGCGTAGTAGCATCCCATGAGCCCCTGCAATTCGGGGAATTCGCCGACCATGCCCGACACGAGATCGGCTTTGCACAACTGCGCCGCCCGTCCCGCCAGATCCGGCTCGGCGTCCACGCTACCCGCGATCTTGCGTGCAAGTTCGGTGATCCGCTCAACCCGGTCGGCCTGTGTGCCAAGCTTTTCGTGAAACGTGATCGATGACAGATCATGAGCCATCGCAGGAAGCGTGCGCCGCAGATCCTGGTCATAGAAGAACTTGGCATCAAACAGCCGCGCCCGGATCACCTTCTCGTTGCCGCTGGTGATCTGCGTGCCACCGTCAGCGGCGATCAGGTTGGAGACGAGCAGGAACTTGTTGGTCAGTGCCTGTCCCTCACTCGCTTCGAGCGAAAAGCACTTCTGATGCTGCTTCATCGATGTCGTCAGGCACTCGGCCGGCACTTCGAGGAAGTCTTCGTCAAACGACCCCATGAGCACCGTGGGCCACTCGGTCAGTCCCGCGTTCTCCGCCAGCAACGCCTCGTCCTCGACCATGACGAGATTGGCAGCCAAAGCCACCGCGCGAGCCTGCTCCCGGATCGCGTCGACCCGGTCGGCCGCGTCCAGGATCACCTTGCGCTCTTTAAGTTTCTCCACGTAGTCGTCGAAGTTCTTGACCGCAACGAGCCCGTTGCCATGGAAGCGGTGCCCGCGCGTCTCGTTCCCGCTGGTGATGTCGCCAACGGTGAGGGGCACAACCTGCCCACCCAGAATACACACGATCGACCGCAACGGACGGATCCAGCGAACCTCGCCAGCGCCCCAACGCTGCGTCTTCGGCCATGGAAACTTGGCTACCACCTCGACGACCGTCTCGGCGATGATCTCGCCAGCCTTGCGGCCTGGCTTGTCGATCTTGGCGACGTAGAAATCGCCCTTTTTTTCGTCGTGTACGATCAGTGCCTTGTCGATTGACGCCAGTCCCGCAGCCTTTAGGAAACCCTGCAACGCGCCATCGGGCGCGCCGACGCGCGGCCCCTTCTTCTCTTCGCTGAGTGCTGGCGACTTGGCCGGTACGCCTTTGATGACTAAAGTCAGCCGCCGCGGCGTCGCAAAGCATCGCGCAGCTCCCGTCTCCAACCCGCGAGCGTTCAGCCCTGCCACGATCAACCGCTGCAAATCCTCTGCGGCCTTCGTTTGAAGGCGAGCCGGAATTTCCTCGGAAAACAGTTCAAGCAGCAGTTCGGACATCGGTCGTGGCTCTTTGTCTAGAAAGTGAAAAACCGACCATAACGCTCAATCGCGCTAAAGTCCCAAAAAGGAAGGACGGGAAAGCTATTCCCCATAACGGGCCGATGTCCAGTCGGCAGCGCCGCCAGATCAAGCCTTTGCATTGGCCGCTGCCGGGAACTGTCCTGGCATGACGCGGCGCGCGATGTCGGCGGTCGCACCCACGGCTGCGAGGTACCCCAATCCAACCACCAAAAGTGCTAACGAAAACAGCAGGATGGCGCGCGGTTGCTTCCGCAGTAGAACAACTTCGAGCAGGAGCAACGGCACTCCGAGAATAAACGCGCCGACGATGGCAGCAGACGACATGACGGGGTCTCCGTGATTGAACCATCCCCTCGTTAAACGATTTTGCCCAAGCGTGCATCTGTCATCAGGAATGAGGTAATCAGTTGACGAGTGTGAGCCCAGTGCCACGGCTTATGTCTGATGATCGTTGGACAAGGGCAAATGACGTTGACAGTCCCACCGCCGACGCCGCATCAGTTGCGGCCTTCCTTCGGGAGCATTCGATTGGCGAGTACGAGGCTTGGGTTCGCTAGATGAGTTTGGTGCGTTCGTTCCTTCTGGCAGTAATGATAGTTTGGGTATCCGCCGCTGGTGGAACATGTGAAGAACTGACTTTGCGCGCGGGTCTTAACGGCCTCGTTAAGCGTGACGTGCTGGCGCTTTACGACAGCGGCGAAGAGGCGACGCCCGATCAGACCCGCATTCACAAGTTCCTGGAAATGCCGCTCAATCAT
>JANOVN010000165.1:0-5423 GCA_031417455.1 Hyphomicrobiaceae bacterium
AGGATGGGTCCACCGCTTCCAGGAAATCTGGCAAATCTCCAGTCATGAGGCGATTTTGCTGGCCAGGCCGCTCGCGGCTTCAAGCTGGGCCCGGTGCCCTTTGATGCCATCCCAACGGCCCTTGCTCTGGGGCCAATCAACACCCATTGCGATAGCGCTTTCGGTGGGACGGCGGATGAATTCGACGGCCTTGGTCCATTGGTGCGGAGTGAACTGAGCTGTGTTGATTTTCATGCGGTAGGCGGCGCCGATGATTGAGGCGACGGTGCGGTGTTTGCGGACGTCGAGGCTTGGGCCCTTCGCGCCCAGCTCTTCGACCCACGTCGCAAAGAACGGGAAGAAGCTGTTCTTCAGTTCTTCGGCGGTGAAGAGGACCGGCGGGGCGGACGGATTCTTGTCTTGGTAGTTCAATTGGGCGCAATAAACGTCGAGGGCGTCGTCGATGTTCTGGTTGAAGCGGACATTCAGCTTGGACAGCGCATCCTTGTTTTGGATGATGCCGTCCAGCTGGGAGTATTGCGCGGCCATCAAGCTCCACAGGAACATTTCCGACGCGGTCTGGCCACGCGCCAGCTCCTTGTCTTCCCATAGGTCTTTCCAAGCGTCCGCTGCGGTGTGATCGGCCCAGGGGTAGCGCAACCCGTAGTTTTCAAGCGCGCCCAGAACGAAGCGTTGGGCTGCTTGGCGCTGGCCATCGTAGACGCCGACGAGGCGGATGAAGGCGATGGTGGGGGAGTGGTCACCGTAATAGGCAAGCCGGATGTCCTGGCCGCTGAGCGGGGTGCCACCCTGATTGATGCGGCGGAATACTTCGAGGCGCATGTTTTCGAGATCGCGCAGCTTGATGACCGTCAGGCGGTATTTCTGGAATGCGGATTTGTAGACCGGTGGCAACTCGGCGAAGGTTTTCCCGGCGTAATGGACACTGTTGGGCGGGATGTAAGTCGCGTCGCTGCTGGGGACGAGGCGGAACTCGTTGCGGTAGAATTGACCGAGCGTCGTCAGGCGCTGCTGGCCGTCGATGACCTGATTGCGTTCGACGCCGTCTTTGTCCAGGCCGACCTCGAAAAAGAAGGCGGGGATGGACAGGTTGTTGATGACGCTTTCGACGAGCAGGGACTTGGTAGTGGCGTCCCACTGGTCGCTGTCGCGCTGATAGTCAGGAATTTGGATCGTGCCCGCTTCCAACTCCTCCAATACGACCTTCACGTTGGTCGATTCAGATGTGCTCGATTCGCGAATTAGCGGCTTGATTTCAGGTGTGTCGTTCATGGGGGCCTTATACCGGGCGGCGAACGATTCGTCGCCTAGTCTGAGGTGCCTGTGTCTCAGGCGCTTGGTTGCGCGGGAGGTTCGGGGACCCAGAGATTGTCGAGCGGGAAGGTGTGGGCCTCGAACGGCGGCTGGCACACGGGCGCAGCGTCTTTCAGCGCGGCAAGCAGCAGCCACTTGTCGCCAGTCAGTTCCATGACTTCGAGCGTCTTGGCAATGGGATCGACGTACCAGCAGTGACGGACGCCATAACTTGCGTAGATCCCGAGTTTGTCGGTGCGGTCGATAGCTTGGGTCGAGGGCGACAGGATTTCGGCCAGCCAGTCGGGCGGTGTTTCAATGTAGGCGGTTTCAGGGAATGGCGTCAGGCGCTCGCGCTTCCAGCCGGCAATGTCAGGCACGACGACATGGGGGCCGAGGTGGAGTTCGGGTTCGACCATGAAAATCCAACCGCCAGGGCCATCGCTGTCATCGTCAAAACGGCTTCCGACATTTCTGCCGAGTTTGTGGGCCGCCACGCCGTGCCGTGGCGCAGGGCGTGGATGGGCGTGCAAAACGCCATAGAGGATCTGGCCGACAAGATTGGACGGGAGCGCCTCAAGGTCGGCATAGGTCGCTTGCTGGCGCTTGGGCAAAGGGTTCATGGGCATCCGGCGCGATTGATCCTGCAAGATCATTATGGTGGAGCGCGGCATGAACAGCAACGCCGTTCGACAATTTTAGCTTGGAACAGCCGTTTCGAGAAACTTGTCGATACGGGGATGTGTTCTCGTTATGCATGCGCAATGACCACAGATAGCGACTTTGAAATATTCCTGGCGACACCTCCGGGCCTGGAAGCCGTGCTTTGCGACGAGGCAAAGGACCAAGGCTTCAAGGACGCGGTTCCCGCCAAGGGTGGTGTTACGGTCAGCGGCGGCTGGCCCGAAGTTTGGCGGGCAAACCTTACGATTCGTGGCGCGAGCCGGGTTGTTGCCCGCATTGCTGAATTCCGGGCGCTGCATCTAGCGCAACTCGACAAACGTGCGCGCAAGGTCGCTTGGGGAGAAGTGCTGCGCAAGGACGTTGCGTTCAAGGTGGAGGCTACATGCCGGACGTCGCGCATCTATCATTCGGGCGCCGCCGCTCAGCGCATCGAGCGGGCGATCAGCGAGGAACTTGGCGCGCCGGTGTCGGCCGAGGCTGAAGTCTGCATCAGGGTGCGCTTTGAAGACGATATGTGCACCATCGGTGTCGATACGTCGGGTGAACTGCTGCACAAGCGCGGGTTCAAAGAGGCGGTCAACAAGGCCCCAATGCGGGAGACGATGGCGGCTCTATTCCTGCGCCAGTGCGGATTTGACGGAACGGAGCCGGTGGTTGATCCGATGTGCGGGTCGGGGACGTTTGTCATCGAGGCGGCGGAGATTGCCGCGGGCCTCAATCCTGGGCGGGCGCGGCCATTTGCGTTCGAGCAGTTGGCGACGTTCGACGACGCGGCTTGGCAGAACATGCGCGGCGCCAGCAGCGGCACAACGCCCACCGTCCAATTTTACGGCGGCGACCGGGACGCCGGAGCGATCTCCATGAGCGAGGCCAATGCGGCGCGCTCGGGCGTCACCGCGTTCACGCAGTTCCGCCAGCATTCGATCAGCGACCTTGTGAAACCAGACGGTCCGCCCGGCCTCGTCATAGTCAACCCGCCCTACGGCAGCCGGATCGGCGACATCAAAGAGGTGGAACCGCTCTATCGCGCGCTCGGGCAAACGCTCAAGACCCGGTTTTCGAACTGGCGCGTCGGGCTCATCACGATGGAAGCATCGCTCGCCAGGGCTACGGGCCTGCCATTCAAACCACCGGGCGCACCCGTGCCGCATGGCGGACTGCGGGTGACGCTGTATCAGACCGGGCCATTGAAATAGCACAATAGCCATAGGCAGGGTTCTTACTCCAGGCGTTCCGGCATGTAGGCGTCTCTGGCCAAGTTGGTGAAGCGGGTGAACTGGCTTTCGAAGGCCAACTGAACCGCACCGACCGGACCGTGACGCTGCTTGCCGATGATGACTTCGGCCTTGCCGGAGACCATCATCATTTTCTGCTGCCACTCCATGAACTCTTGCGTGCCCTCTTGGGGCTTTAAGCGTTCGACGTAGTATTCCTCGCGGAACACGAACATCACGACGTCGGCGTCTTGCTCAATCGAGCCCGATTCACGAAGGTCGGAGAGCTGGGGGCGTTTGTCCTCGCGCTGTTCCACCTGACGCGAAAGCTGAGATAGCGCGATGATGGGGACCTGAAGCTCCTTGGCGAGCGCTTTAAGGCCGGTGGTGATTTCAGTGACTTCTTGAACGCGGCCTTCGCCAGTTCGCTTGGAGCCCACGACAAGTTGGAGGTAGTCGATGATGAGGCAGCCGAGACCGCGCTGGCGCTTCAATTTTCGGGCACGCGCTGCAAGCTGGGCGATGGAAATGCCGCCCGTCTGGTCGATGTAAAGCGGGATTTCGCTCATGTCGCGACTGACCTGCACGAGCTTGCGGAACTGTTCTTCGTCGATCATACCGCGGCGGATTTTCTCCGAGCCGACTTCGGCCTGTTCCGATAGAATGCGGGCGGCCAGCTGTTCGGCGGACATCTCGAGCGAGAAGAAGCCGACCACCGCGCCGTCGAGCACCTTCGTTGTGCCGTCGGGTTGCAGCTCCGCCTTGTAGTTCTTGGCGATGTTGAAGGCGATGTTGGTCGCAAGGGCGGTTTTGCCCATTGAGGGACGGCCGGCGAGGATGATCAGGTCGGACGATTGCAGGCCGCCCATTTTGTTGTCGAGGTCGGAGAGGCCGGTTGAAATACCCGACAGGCCGCCCGCGCGCTGATAGGCGGAGTTGGCCATCTCGATCGCGTTGGTCAGTGCTGTGCCAAACGTCAGGAAGCCCTGGCCGTACGTGCCTTGTTCGGCGAGCGAGTACAGCGCGCCTTCGGCTTGCTGGATCTGTTCTTCTGGGGACGAGTCTACAGGGCTGTCGTAGGCGACGTTGACTAGGTCTTCGCCAATGCTGATGAGCGTCCGGCGAATTGCAAGATCATAGATCGTGCGGCCGTAGTCGTGGGCGTTGATGATCGTCGTCGCGTTGACGGCGAGTCGGCCCAGGTATTGGGGCACGGTGAGATGCTCGTTGATGGGTTCCGCGTTCTCGAAGAATGTTTTCACCGTTACCGGCGTCGCCTGCTTGCCGGCCTGGATAAGCTTGCCCATCGTCTCGTAGATCTGGCCGTGAAGTGGATCGAAGAAGTGTTCGGTCTTGAGGAAGCCCGACACGCGCTCTTGCGACTCGTTGTTGATCAAAATCGCGCCCAGCAGGGCCTGTTCGGCCTCGATGTTGTGGGGAGGCGAGCGGAAGTTGACCGGTTCCGGACTGGAAGCGGCCTGGCGGAGATTATCGGCGGAGCGGAGGGCTTGGGTCATGGAGGTGGTGATAGCGGAGTCTTGGGGGCCGTGGAGGCGGGCGGCCAAATGATCCCCGATATGCACAGGGCTGAATTTTTATGCTTGCGCGTGGCTGGAATCTGAGTCGGTCCGCTGCACCGGCTTCGCAGTTGCGTCGCCTGGGAGGAGAATTTCCCAGGCCAGCCCAGCCCTACCCCTTGTTTGTGGTCTGGTAATGATTTGTTGGGTTTCGCAAGGGCTCAACCCAACCTACCGGCAATTAATTCACCCGAGTGACCTCCACGAGGTTGTCCGAGAAGGAAGGGGAGCGGCCAAGACCGCCCCACTCATCTGATGAGATCGAATTGACCGAGCCGTCGGAGCGGTTGAGCGAGCGCCAGTAGCCAAGTGTGGCGACCACGACGCCGTTGGGGACGTCATCAGTCACGCGGGCGACGCCTTCGAAGTCGCCGCGGCCGTTGTGAACGCGGACGGGATCGCCGTCGCGGATCAAGCGCGTTGCAGCGTCCGCGGGCGATACCATGACGAATTGATCGCCTTGCCCTTTAATCTTGTGGGGCTCGTTGGCGTAGCAGGAGTTCAGGAAGCCGTGGCTCTTGGGCGAGATAATATTGAGAGGATAAAGCTTGGCCTGGCCGGGGTTGGTTTCAGGCGATTCGCGCGGTGGAATGTAGCCCGGCAACGGATCTACCGCTTCCCCCGATTGCTCGGCCTCATACATCATCCGGAAGGG
>JANOVN010000166.1:0-14982 GCA_031417455.1 Hyphomicrobiaceae bacterium
CCTCACCCCAACCCTCTCCCCGGGGGGAGAGGGGGCAGAATGGCGCTTGTCTCAGCTCGCATTCGCCGCACGCCACTCGATGTATCCGTCGAAAGTCCCTGCCCCTGGACCCGCGCCTTATGTGGCTCGCGCTGGCTATGCTTGCTCTCGCCTCGCCGGTTCAGGCGGCCTCCGTTGGGATGCTAGGGGTCGAGGTCGCCAACACGAGCGAGGCGCAGTTGTGTGCGGAAAAGGACAATGTCACGCTGTCGATGACCAACCCGGAAGTGACGCAGTTCCGCATCGAGGCGGCGCATCCAGCCTATATCGATACGTTGCAGCGGGATAATTTTTCGGCCGATTGGACGGCGTGCGATATCAAGGCCGATCCGGGCACGACGGGGCCCGCGAAGCTACCGCGCAAGGTGACGATCTATGAGGATGTCGAGCTTTGGGTGACGGGCTACGAGTTCGGCGGGTTCTGGCGCGATAAAGCGGTGCCGTTCCGGGTCGGCGATAAGGTCGATGCTAAGTTTCATGTGGTGCAGGTCTGGGTGCGGGCGAACGAACGGGCCGAAGAGGTGCTGGTGGTCTATCCCCCCGACGGGTATTGGCGCGCGCGGCCGTTGCCGCCGGCTCATCTGGGATGGAGCGCGTATGGCAGTTCGTTCATGGTCGGGCCGGTTGAGGACGTGTCAGCGCCCGGTGGCGGCACCCGGCCGATCGTCGATTTGAAAGAAATCGCGTTCGACCCCAAGACGAAGACCTTCACGCTGCAGTTTGCGCGCGGCGGGTCGGCAACGCTGGCGATTTCGAAATTGGATCGCGATCGGCAGCGGATCGACGTGGCGTTCGATAAGGGCATTGCGGGGCGGCCGTTTGCGACGATGCGGTCAATGTATGTGACCGAGTTTAACAACGATGTGGCGCGGACTGCGGTGCTGGAAGCTGGCGCTAAGTCGTGGCGCGAGGAGCCGGTTATGAGCTTCCTGGGTGCCAAAGCTGCGACGGACGTTTGGACCGGGCGGCTGGTGCCGTCGCGACACAATACGTCGGCACCGGACACGGTGTTTTCAGCGTTCTCGGACGGGACCAAGTCGCCGCCCGAGTGGCGGTCGCCGTGGGTTGCGGGGAAGTAGGCGGTACGTGTTGGGTGATAAAGCACTTTCTTCTCCACCTGGGGAGAAGGTGGCCCGGTCGATGCGAAGCATCGCTTCGCGATGACAGGGCCGGATGAGGGGGCTTGGCTTGCCAGCAGAACCCCTCACGCTTGATCTTACCCCTCACCCCAACCCTCTCCCCAGGGGGAGAAGGGGTATCGAGCGCTTACATTCCTATTGTGCCTTCAGTTTCTTCTTGGCTTTGTAGGGTTTGACGAAGGGCTTGTCGCTACCGCCGGAGAAGGGTTTGCCTTTGTGGGCGAAGGGTTTCTTGAAGGGGCGCGGGGCGTCGCTTTCTACGCGCGGAGCGGGACGGTCGCTGGTTGCGTCACGTTGTTCGCCGACGGGCTTATCAAAGGGTTTGGCATAAGGCTTGGGGGCATAAGGCTTGGGGGCGTAGTCCTTCGTGGCGAAGTCTTTCTTGCCGCCATCGCCTTTTCCGCCGTCCTTATGGCCCCACTCCTTCTTGGCGTGGAGCGGCTTCTTGAATGGCTTCTTCTCCCATTCGCCATCGGTGCGGGCAGCGGGGGCTGGACGGTCGTCGTTGGCGCGGGGCTCGCTTAAGGTCGCAGCGCTGCGCGTCTCGCCGAAGTCGCGTTTGGGTTTGAACGGGGGCTTGAACGGGCTCTTTTTGAAGGGGCGGCCTTCGCCGTCGGGCTTGAATGGGCGTTCGCCGTTGCCGACTTCTGCTTTGAAGGGATGGCTGTCGCCGGCGGGGCGCGGGGTTGAATTCGCGCGGTCCTCAGGACCGAAGGCCTGGGTGATCGTAGTGTTGTTTTCGTTCTTGCCTTTGACGGATTCGGCGAAGACTTCGGCCTTATCCTTGGCGATCTGGAAGCGGCTGTCGTTATCGAAGATGCGGATCGAGCCGATTTCGGCTTTGGTGATGCCGCCCGCCTTGCAGATGAGCGGGATCATCCACCGCGGTTCGGCATTGCGGTTGCGGCCGACGTTGATGCGGAACCAGACCGTGTCTTCGGGCTTCAAGCGGTCGCGCGGCGGGCCGCGATCTGCGCCATCGCCACTGGGCACGTAATCGGTGTCGCGCGTGCTGTAGGAGGCACGCTTTTCGAAGGGTTTGCCGTCGCGGGGGCTGCGGGTATCCTTCTCCCACCGGTCGGCGGGTTTGCGGTCTTTGAAGGTGCCGCTGCCGGGATCGGTGACGTCTTCAGGCGCTGGCAGACGCGAGCGCAGGACGCGGACGAGGGCGAGTGCCACGTCTTCAGGCGTGCGCTTTTCGAGCATGGCCTTGGCGATGACCAGATCTTCGTCGGTCATTTCTTCGCCGAACATGGCGTCATTGAGCAAGCGGTCTTGGTCCTTGGCGCGGACCTCGTCAGCGGATGGAGGCGGGCCCCAGGTCGCGTTGACGTTGGCGGCGCGGATGAGCATCTCCGCACGGCGGCGCTTCATGGGCGGCACCATGAGGAGGCAGATGCCCTTGCGGCCAGCGCGTCCCGTTCGGCCAGAACGATGGAGCAGGGTTTCACGGTCGTTGGGCAGATCGGCGTGGATGACGAGGTCAAGGTTGGGTAGATCGAGGCCGCGGGCGGCGACGTCGGTTGCCACGCAGACGCGCGAACGCCCGTCACGCAACGATTGCAGCGCGCCCGAGCGTTCGGCCTGGCTCAGTTCACCCGAGAGGGCAACAGCTGCAAAGCCCCGCTCAAGCAGGCTGCCATGGAGGCGCTTGACGCCTTCGCGGGTCGAGCAGAACACCAGCGTTGCGCCGGTGTCGTAGAAACGCAGGACGTTGACGATGGCGCGTTCGACTTCGTGGCCGACGACGCGGATGGCGCGGTAGTCGATGTCGGCGTGGGCTTCTCGGTGGTTGATGGTCTGAATGCGGACGGCGTCGCGCTGAAAGGTTTTGGCGAGCGTTGCGATTTCTTGGGCGATGGTTGCGGAAAACAGCAGCGTGCGGCGTTGCGAGGGTGTTTGCCCTAAGATGTATTCGAGGTCTTCGCGAAAGCCCAGATCGAGCATTTCGTCGGCTTCATCGAGGACGACGGCTTTGAGGCCGGAGAGTTCTAGGCGTTTGCGCTGAATGTGGTCTTTGAGGCGGCCCGGGGTGCCGACGACGATGTGGCAGCCGCTGGCGAGCGCCTTGGCTTCGCGGCGGATGTCCATGCCGCCGACGCAGGAGGCGATGCGGCCACCGGCTGGGCCGTATAGCCATTCAAGTTCGCGCTGGACTTGCAAGGCGAGTTCGCGGGTCGGGGCGACGATCAGGGCGAGCGGCAGGCCGGGCGCGCCGAAGCGTTCGGCATCTCCCAGCAGGGTCGTGGCGAGCGCGACACCGAAGGCGACGGTTTTGCCCGAGCCGGTCTGGGCGGAGACCAACAGGTCGCGGCCTTCGGCTTCAGGGGTGAGGACCGCGCTTTGGACGGCGGTTGGCTCTTCGTAGCCGCGCTCGGCAAGTGCTCGGGCGAGGTTGGCATTCATTTGGGGAAAGGGCATTTCGCGTCCATTTGCGCTGGGCCAGATCGCGCAACCGCCGTGCAGAGCGGAAGCGAAAACCGTCAGGCGAAACGGGTGCCTGCGGATGAAGTCCTGGTGTGTTTGAACGCTCTCGTACCCGATTGCGGGGCAAAGCGCCAACGCCGTGACGCCGCAAGGGGGTGTGAGGGTTAAGACGAGGCCGGCTCTGGGCGCTACGCGCGTGGGGTTATCGCCGCTCTATGCTTGCGTCTGGCCGCCCCACCAACGCCTCAGTGCGGTAGGGCTATCGCCCGACAACCCATTTGAGGGGGCGCCCCTCAAACTCCCCGTTTTCTGGGACATAAGTGATATGTCGCATTCACGTGGCCAGGGGTGCTGGCTATTTGGCTGTAAAAGCTGGCTTCCAATAAGGATCCTCATGTCTCCGCCGATTTTGACTGAGGCCCGCGATCTGCTGTCGCGTTATGACGTGGTGTTTTGCGACGTTTGGGGCGTGGTTCACGACGGGCTCACGGCGTTTGTGGCAGCGTGCGAGGCGTTGTCGCGGTTTCGCGCTCAGGGTGGGACGGTCGTGCTTGTTTCGAATGCGCCGGTGCCGCAAGCCCAAGTGGCGCGCATGCTGGTGTCGCGGGCGGTACCCGACAATGCGTATGATGCCATTGTGTCGTCGGGCGATATCGCGCTCGCGCATGTGATCGCGACGAAGTTTCAAGCGGTTTACTGCATCGGGCCGCGCGACCGGGATTCGGCGCTGTTTGATAAAATTCCGGCGCGCAAGACGGGGCTTGCCGAGGCCGAGGCCATTGTGTGCTCGGGGTTGACGGACGACCGCACCGAGACGGCGG
This sequence comes from Hyphomicrobiaceae bacterium, assembly GCA_031417455.1. GTDB lineage: Bacteria > Pseudomonadota > Alphaproteobacteria > Rhizobiales > Hyphomicrobiaceae > JANXVY01. The sequence continues at coordinate 4,427 of JANOVN010000166.1, forward strand.
AGAGCTATCGACCTGTGTTGGAGACGGCGCTGGCTCGGAGGTTGCCGTTTGTGTGCGCCAATCCCGATCTGGTCGTGGATGTCGGGGGGACGCTGTACCTGTGCGCAGGGGCGATTGCCGACCTTTATGCGCATATGGGCGGCGAGGTGTTCTGGGCGGGAAAGCCGCATCCCAATGCTTATGGGACGGCGCTGGAGGTGGCGCAACGGTTGCGCGGTGGTGCCGTCAAATCTGACAGGATTTTAGGGATCGGTGACGCGCTGCGGACCGATCTCAAGGCGGCGCAGGGGGCGGGTGTCGATGGCTTGTTCATCGCGGGCGGTATTCACCGGCACGATGCGATGACCGGGCATGAGATCGATGCGGGGAAGCTTGCGAAGCTGTTTCATGGCTCCGGGATTCCAGCGATTGGGGCGATGGCGTATCTGGTTTGGTGAGCGAGCAGTAAAAGGTGCCTTCGGCGCTCATGTCTGGGTCCCGGGTCTGCACTGCACCGTAAGGACGCTGCAGCGCGCACGGGATGATGGGGTGGGCGCTACTGCGACACCCATCGTGTGAATAGCGAGGTCGGGACGGCGCGGAAGCCTGCGTGTTCGAGGATGGCCAGTTCGCCGACGTCGTAGGTGCCGGGGCGGTTTTTCAGGGTTTCGGCGAGGAGTTGGGCGAAGGTTAAGGCCGAAGCGCGGATGGCGTAGACGGTCAGGATCATGCTGGCGTCGCGGGGCGCTAAGAGCTTGGCGCAATCGGTGAGGAGGGGGGCGACGTGGCGGTTGATGTCCCAGGTCTCGCCCTCAGGACCGCGGCCGAACTTCGGAGGATCGACTAAGATGACGTGGTAGGTCTTGCCGCGGCGGACTTCGCGGGCGACGAACTTGGTGGCGTCGTCCAGCATCCAGCGGATTTTGGCGTCGGGGAGCTTGCTTGAGGCCTGGTTGTCCTTGCCCCATTGGATCGCCTTCTTGGAGGCGTCGACGTGAGTGACGTCGGCACCGGCACTGGCAGCGACCAGGGAGGCGGCGCCGGTATAGCCAAACAGGTTCAGGACGCGCGGCGTTTCGTCCTTCACGGCGGCGATGCGTTCCAGCATGAACTGCCAATGGGGGAGTTGTTCGGGGAAGAGCCCCAAGTGCCAGAGACCGGCAAGGCGGCATTGCATGGTGACAATGGGGTGCTTCGAGGCTGGGCCGAGATCGATGCGGACCGGCCAGCTTTCTGGTACCGGCTTGTCGACCCGCCATTTGCCTTTTTCGTCGTCTTCGCCGGAGGCTGAGAAGACGGCGTGCGCCTTGCTCCAGGCGGATTGCGGCAATCCCGGCTGCCACAGCGCCTGGGGTTCGGGGCGATCGACTGTTACCGCGCCAAAGCGTTCGAGCTTGCGCCCCGCGCCACTATCCAGCAGCACGTAGTCGCCAAAGCCTGGCGTTGTGATGAGTTTCAGGTTGGGGAATTCGAGCGGCATCGTCGCTTTCAATCAACTGTTGCGCCGATCAGGCCATGGTCTGATACCGCGACCTCAGGGTGGTCTTGTCCGTGTGAATTCTGCGCGAGGTCAACCACGCAGGGAAATGCTTGTGGACCACACAGAGTTGATTGTAACAACACCAAAATGTCGAACGACCCTGGAAAGCAGGTGGTGGTTCGCGGATGGCATCTTGTGGGAGTGACCCATCGCGGACTGGTTTGCGCGGCGCAAATTGGCACCGGCTGCATGGATCATCTGATTGTCACAATGCAGTGTTCAATATCTGCGACCCTATTTTACCATCGAACATATTTACTGATGTGGTGAGTCGCTATCTGGGTCCAAACGACAGCGCATTCACGTTGCCAATGGGGAGATCGTTCGCATCGAGGAATGTCATGACGTCGCCAAGGTCAACGCATACATGCGCTTGACGAAAAACAGGACGCGCTGAGAACGCGCCGGGTTTGGCATGCGCTTAACAAGTCCTACGGTGCGGTTTAGCCCAAATCTTCGACGTCGACGGGCGCGCCACCTTTGATCTTCTGGGCAAGGCTTGCTTCGATGAAAAGGTCGATGTCGCCGTCGAGGACGCCACTGGTGTCGGAGGTTGAGACGCCCGTGCGCATGTCCTTGACCATCTGGTAGGGCTGGAGCACGTAGGAGCGGATCTGGTGGCCCCAGCCGATGTCCTTTTTGGAGGCGTTTTCCGCGTTGGCTTTGTCTTCGCGCTTTTTCAGTTCGAGTTCGTAGAGGCGCGATTTCAGCATGTCCCAGGCAATGGCGCGGTTCTTGATCTGGGAGCGTTCCTGCTGGGACGCCACCGCGATACCGGTTGGGATGTGTGTGATGCGGACAGCTGAGTCGGTCGTGTTGACGTGCTGGCCACCGGCGCCCGACGAGCGGTAGGTGTCGATGCGGCATTCGCTTTCGTTAACGACGATGTCGATGTTGTCGTCGATGACGGGGTAGACCCAGACTGAGGTGAAGCTCGTGTGGCGGCGGGCGTTGCTGTCGAAGGGCGAGATGCGAACGAGGCGGTGGACGCCGGATTCGGTTTTCAGCCAGCCGTAGGCGTTCGCGCCCTTGATTTCGAGCGTTGCCGATTTGAGGCCGGCTTCTTCACCAGCACTTTCTTCGATCAGATTGTATTTGTAGCCGCGCCGGTCGGCGAAGCGCATGTACATGCGGGTCAGGATGGAGGCCCAATCCTGGCTTTCGGTGCCGCCGGCGCCTGCGTGAATTTCGACGTAGCAATCGTTGCCGTCGGCTTCGCCCGACAGCAGGGCTTCGACGCTCTTGCGCTGGGCTTCGGCGTCGAGCGCGCGCAGGGTGGCTTCGCCTTCCGCGATGGTAGCGGCGTCGTTCTCGGCTTCGCCCATTTCAACGAGGGTAATGCCGTCGTCCAGGTCCTGGGCGAGCTTTTTATAGATGTTGATCGCGCCTTCGAGCTGCTGGCGCTCGCGCATGACTTTCTGCGCCTTCTTGGGGTCGCTCCAAAGATTGGGGTCTTCGGTCTTGGCGTTCAGCTCGGCCAATTTGATGGGGGCGTTATCCCAGTCAAAGATGCCTCCGCAGAAGGGCCAGGGCTTCGTTGATGTTGTCGACCAATTTTTGCGGTTCGGCGCGCATGTGTCTGTTCCTGGCCCGAGGAGGGGAAAGAGTGGGATATAGTTGCGCCGTGCCGCCAAGTAAACCATTGCAGAGTCACGCGTGGCCATGACGTTGGGGTGGCGGATGCCCGACGATTTGGACGTTCAGTTGATGCCGCCGCGGCCGGTCGCGATGGAGGGGGCGCTGGCACCGGCGTCGGCGGTGCCGACCCCCAGGGCGGAGCCTGGATCGTCGGGTTCTTCGCCGGGTTTGAAGGCTTCCATGAGCGTTGCGCCGGTGTCGCCGGTTTGGGCGCGAAGGCCGGTTTTGCTATCGACGCGGACGAGCTTGATGCCGGGTGGGACGCGGAATGGTGAGGCTGGTTTATCGCCGAGGACCTGCTTCATGAAGTCGCCGAAGATGGGGGCAGCTAGTGCGCCGCCGGTGTTGCCTTTGCCCATGGGGCGGGGCGTGTCGTAGCCCAAGTACACGCCGACGACCATGTCGGGCGTGTAGCCCACGAACCAGGCGTCTTTTTCTTCGTTGGTCGTTCCGGTTTTGCCCGCAACAGGGGTGTTGGGCAGGAACTTTTCGCGGATCACGGTGCCGGTGCCGCGCTGGACGACGCCTTCCATGATGGAGGTCATCTGGTAGGCGGTGTGGGGGTCCATGATCTGGCGGCGGTCATCGGGCACGTCGGGTTCGGGCTGGTTGGCCCAGCCTTCGGCCTTGCAGCTTGCGCAGGCGCGGTCGTCGTGACGCCAGACGGACTTGCCGTAGCGGTCCTGGATGCGGTCGATCAGCGTGGCATGGACCTGCTTGCCGCCGTTGGCAATCATGCAATAGGCGGTCGCCATGCGGATGAGCGTGGTTTCACCCGCACCCAGCGACATAGAAAGCACGGGCAGCAGGTCGTCGTAGACGCCGAAGCGCTTGGCGTATTCGGTGATGAGCGGCATGCCCATGTCCTGGGCTAGACGAACGGTCATCTGGTTGCGCGATTTCTCGATGCCGGTGCGCAGCGTCGAGGGGCCGCCAGCCTTGCCTTCTTCGTAGTTCTTGGGGGCGTAGGCGTCCTTGCCCGCCCCCTGGTCGATTTCAATCGGCGCATCAAGCACGATGCTGGTCGGTTTGTAGCCGTTGTCGATGGCGGCGGCATAGACCAGCGGCTTGAACGAGGAGCCGGGCTGACGGCGGGCCTGCATGGCGCGGTCGAACTGGGAAATGGCGTAAGAAAAGCCGCCGGCGACGGCCAGCACGCGGCCGGTGTGGGGGTCCATGGCGACAAGGCCGCCCCCGACTTCGGGCACTTGCATGAGGGACCAGCTGCCCGCCAGATTATTGGGGTCCTTGGGGGCGACATAGATGACGTCGCCGTTGTTCAAGACATCGGTGACGGCTTTGACCTCGGGGCGCTTTTCGTCCTTCTTGCCGGGCAGGCGCGCCCATTTGACTTCTTCGAGCGCGATTTCGACGGCTTCGCGGCCCGCAACGAGCTGACCGTCTTGCTGTTTGAGGGGGCGCAGGCCGACAGTTGCCTTGGCTTTTTGCGCGTCGAGGACGACGCCCATCCGCCAGGGCTGGATGTCGCTGGGCATGTCGAGGCCGCCGAGGGCAACCCCCCAGTCGCCGGCGATGTCGATCTTGGTCACGGGGCCGCGCCAGCCCGCCTTGCGGTCGAAGGCGACGAGGCCAGCCTGGAGGGCGGAGCGGGCAATGGACTGGACGCGCGGGTCGAGCGTGGTGCGCACCGACATGCCGCCTGAATAGAGCTTTTCTTCGCCGTACTGCGAGAGCAGCGAACGGCGGACTTCTTCGGCGAAGAATTCGGCGGCGAAGATGTGGGCACCGGTCGGGCGGATGTTGACGGTCAGCGGGATTTTCTTGGCGGCGGCGGCGTCCTGCTGGGTGATGTAGTTGTTTTCGGCCATCTGGCCGATGATCCAGTTGCGGCGCACGGTGGCTTTTTCGGCTTTACGGAACGGGTGGTAGTTATTTGGGCCCTTGGGAAGCGCTGCGAGATAGGCGGCTTCTTCGATGGTCAGGTCCTTGAGTTCCTTATTGAAGTAATTGAGACCGGCGGCGGCGATGCCATATGAGTTCATGCCGAAGTAGATTTCGTTGAGATAAAGCTCGAGGATGCGGTCTTTTGAGTATGCGCGCTCGATGCGGACGGCGAGGATCGCTTCCTTGATTTTGCGTTCGAGTTTTTGTTCGCTGGTGAGCAGGAAGTTTTTGGCGACCTGCTGGGTGATGGTGGATGCGCCTTGCAAGCCGCCTTTGAAGCCGTGGCTGGCGTTGTTGACGAGGGCGCGGGCGACGCCGGTGAAGTCTATGCCGCCATGCTCGTAGAAGCGGCGGTCTTCGGCGGAGAGGAAGGCTGCAATGACGCGCTGGGGGATCGTGTTGATGGGCACGTAGATGCGGCGTTCGCGGGCGAACTCGGCGATGAGCGAGCCGTCATGGGCGTGGATGCGCGTCATGACCGGCGGTTCGTATTTGGCGAGGCTTTCGTAGTCGGGCAGGTCCTTGGAGTTCTTGAAAAGCAGATAGCCGACACCTGCGGATGCCACCAGGAACAGGACTACGCCTGCCGCAAACATGTAGCCAAGCATGCTCAACAAGAGGCTGCGATTGCGCTTCTTTTTCTTCTTGCGGGTCTGCGGCGGCGGTATGGGCGGTGGAGCGCGCATCGAACTTCTTTGCTAAGGACGTGCTAGGGACGTTCAGTTGCTGGAAAATTCGCAGAATAGAACGCTCGAGTTTCCAGTGTGGTAGCGGTTTTAGTGCAGCGCAGCAAGCTTTCCGGGGTAAGGCAGTTTCGTTTCTTGTGCGTGGGGTGTGGCGGGCTTGGTTGCGGACTTTATTGCGTTGTCGCTGTCCCACCATCGCGGGCAATTATGGCGGCAGTCCGCCAAAGCCGTCATCCAATGGTGCTGTCGCCATGGAGGAGCCTTTCTTGGTGAAATAGGTATCAACGGCGTTGGCGATCGCCGCACCGACTTGTTTTTGCCATGCGGCTTGGGTCATCAGCTGTTCTTCGTCAGGGTTGGAAAGAAAGCCCAGTTCGATCAGGACCGACGGTGCGTGGGGCTGGCGCAGGACGCGGAAGGCTGCTGCCCGTTCCGGCTCGTGGGCCATGGGGTGGTTTTTGCGCAGCCAGGTGATGACCGATCGCGAGAGCAGGCGTGAAAACGTCGCGGTTTCACGGGCCATCAGGTCGAACAGGATGGGCTTGATGTCGTCGCCTGCGTCGCCCTGGCGCGGGGTGATGCCGGCTATGAGGTCGGCGGCGTTTTCCTTTTCGGCCATCAGGCGAGCGTCTTCGTTGGAGGCCTTGTCCGACAGGGTGTAAACGCTTGCACCGCGAACCGAGCGCGCCATTTGGCGGTCTTCAATGGTGTCGGCGTGGAGCGAGATGAAGATGTCGGCTTTTGCTTGCTTTGACAGGGCGACGCGGCTGTCGAGTGGGACAAAAACATCGGTCGTGCGGGTCAGGCGGACATCGTAACGGCCGGTCAATTCGAGTGCTGCCTTGGTTTGGTTGGCGACCGCGAGGACGATGGTTTTTTCGGTGACCTTGTCCCGGCCGATGGCGCCTGGGTCGATGCCGCCGTGGCCGGGGTCGATCATCACGACTGGTTTGGCGGTTGGGACCGGAATTGGGGGCAGTGCCGGAGTGGTGATTGCGTCGTCGAAGAGGGACGGTTTGTCGGGCGATTTCACGAGTGTTGTGGTTGCGGGCGCAGCAGTGGGCGGTTGGGCGAGATCGCCCCCGGTGCCCGCGCCGAAAGCCGTTTTTTCCATTGGTTTGAGAGTCAGTTGCAGCCTTGCCGCCGCGATCCAGTCAACGCCGACTATTTCAACGGGGCCGAAGGTATCGATGACGATCCGCGCGCCGCGTATATCCAAGGGCTCGGTGCGGTATGATTTTACCAGTCCGGTGGCCATTGTTCCCGGTGTCAGGCTGGCGGTCGCTTCGGGAAGGTCGATCACGACGCGATAGGGCGTAGCAAGCGTATACACCTCGGCTGCGATGCTGGCGGTCAGATCGAGGCTGAATTTCGTTGAAGATGGGGTTGCGGCGACAAGAGCGTGGGTCGCGGCGGGTTGGCTGGCAGCTTGGCTAGAGGTGAGGCTGGGGGCTTGCGCTCGCACCTGTTGTGTTGGGACGAGGCAGACCGCAAGCGTTACCGCTGCGGCGAAGGCTCGACGCCATGCGCATACGTTGCCCTCGCGGGCGACCCGTTGCTCTTCCCGCCTGCCCATTCGTCCCCGTTTACCTAGCGTTGTGGCGGTCATTTTAACCTGATTCCCTAGCCGCATCCGTAGGCCCAATTTCACTCCATGGCCGCCAGTTTCGGCCAAGGGCCGAGCGTCGCCCGGCGGGGCGACCACCCAGGAGTTCCGGGCTTAAAGTTCGCAGCTTGCTGTCCTGGATAGCGGGGTTCCTCGGGTCGAGCCCGAGGGCAGGCAAGCCAGGCCAAGGAGTGAGGGGTGGAGCGCTGACGGACAGAGCTTGGTAATCAGGCATACTAACCGGCTGAACATCTCACGTTAACTTGTTTTTACCGCCTGTCCCCTACTTATCGATGTCAATCGGCGCGTGCTTGGTCATTCTACTGCGAGTGTTTCTGTGGCGCGGGTATTATACTCACTTGCCACAGCGCGGCTGGCAGCATAATGTTTGCGTGCACGGAATCCTTGCCGCGTCTCGTGATCGAAATACATCATGTTTTCGATGGTCCTGTCGGTAACGACAGGGGAGACGCAAACAAGACAAGCTTCGTGCGAACCGGTTGCTGCGTTCGCGCAGTGTCTGGGGCTGCGTTCGCGCGGTGCCAAAACCGGCGGGGAGTTAAGCGAATGGCCTTGGGCGTCGGCCACGCGAGCGCAGCTTATCTGCGACGCGACCCGAACCTGCATCGAGGTCTAGTCGCCAGCGATCCGCAATGCAGGCCGGGTTCTGGTCAGGTCCGTTTAAGGCCAGGCCAAGGATCTTGCCGGTCAGTCCGTATCGACTGTAATTGAGTTTTTAACCCGTGTGTTTCGCGCCGCCGTATCACGGCAAACGGGATTATGCGGAAAGTCTTACGCAACTCAGCGCACCGGTCGCGCCCAAGGTTGCACTCTTGTCTCGTCACGACCCGAAAGAATTGAAATGCAAGGTCAGCACGTCAGCGCGACACCAGTCTCCGGGCCCTTTTGGGTCCGTGAAGGCGTCCGTGCAGCCGTCGATCGTGCCAGCCGCACCACTTTTCCCCCAATGCCTCGCCCCAAAATGCGGACACGTTCCGCGACGCGGATCAGCGATGCGCCAGCCCATTCACCCGACTTTTCAAACAAGACGCGCGCCCGCAGCAGGCAGCATGTCGCCCCCGGCCCCTCGGCCGGGATCGGTGGGACCGCCCGCCGGCGCGCCAAGGAACAAAAAACATGTCCAACAACAACAATAAGATGCTTATCGATGCCACCCACCCGGAAGAGACCCGGGTCGTGGTGCTCAAGAATGGTCGCGTAGAAGAATTCGACTTCGAATCTGCCGCCCGCAAACTGCTGCGGGGTAATATCTATCTCGCCAAAGTCACGCGGGTCGAGCCGTCGTTGCAGGCGGCGTTTGTCGATTACGGCGGTAACCGTCACGGGTTTCTGGCGTTTAACGAAATCCATCCGGATTACTATCAGATCCCTGTTGCCGACCGCCAGGCGCTGCTTGACGAGGAAGCCGCGCAGGAAGCTGCCGAGGAAGCCGAAGTCGATGCCCATGCCGAGCGCCTCGCGCGCCGCCGTGAGCAACGTCAGCGCGATCAGGGGCCGCGCGATGTGGCACCCAACGACGCTCAGTTTGCCGGCGAACACGACGACAATTCAGCGCCTGAAACGCTGGAAGGCGTTGAGCAGGACGGCCACCATCATGACGCAGATCACGACGACCAACATCGAGATGACGCGCCGCTTCGGGACGAGCCGATCGCGCATCGTACGATTGCGAGCGCCGTCGAAGGTGTCGAGCAGATCATCAGCGAAACGCCGCCGCCGGTAACGGTCGGCGGGTTTGATCCAGATACTGGTCAGACGTTAGATGATCACGGGCATGATGACGACGATCTTGGTCATCACGAACATGTGCATGCGGCGCCGGTACCGGCGGTTGCTGAAGGTATCGAACCGGTTGGCGGCGAAGAAGCCGTCGAGGAAATACCGCAGCGTCCGCGGCGGCGTCCGCGCAGTTACAAAATTCAAGAAGTCATCAAGCGGCGTCAAGTCATTCTGGTTCAGGTCGTCAAGGAAGAGCGTGGCAATAAGGGTGCTGCTCTCACTACTTACCTGTCGCTGGCTGGCCGCTATACGGTCCTCATGCCCAATACCGCGCGTGGCGGTGGTATTTCGCGCAAAATTACGCAGCCCGGCGATCGTAAGCGCTTGAAGGCTATTGCTAATGAGCTGGAGGTGCCGGAAGGCATGGGCCTGATCATCCGCACGGCTGGTGCTTCGCGCACGTCGCAGGAGATCAAGCGCGATTTCGAGTATCTGCTGCGCCTATGGGAGAGCGTACGCGAATTGACACTCGCTTCGACCGCGCCGAGCCTCGTCTATGAGGAAGGCAATCTGATCAAGCGTTCGATCCGCGATCTCTACACCAAGGACGTTGAAGAGGTTGTGGTGGCGGGTGAAGTCGCGCACCGCGAAGCGCGCGATTTCATGCGCATGCTGATGCCGAGCCATGCGCAGAACGTGATCGAATATAAGGGTGCCGAGCCGCTGTTCGCGCGCTACCGGATGGAGCAGCAACTTGCGGCGATGTTCAGCCCGCAGGTCACGTTGAAGTCGGGTGGATATCTCGTCATCAACCAGACCGAAGCGCTTGTTGCGGTCGACGTGAACTCGGGCAAATCGACGCGCGAATATTCGATTGAGGAAACCGCGCTCAACACCAATCTGGAAGCGTCCGATGAAATCGCGCGCCAGCTCAAACTGCGCGATTTGGCCGGTCTGATTGTCATCGACTTCATCGACATGGAGGAGAAGCGCAATAACAGGAACGTCGAGCGCCGTCTCAAGGACGCACTGCGGTTCGACCGGGCGCGGATCCAGCTTGGCCGGATATCGCACTTCGGATTGATGGAAATGTCCCGGCAGCGGCTGCGGACCGGCGTGCTTGAAGGTTCGACTTCGCAGTGCCCGCATTGCCAGGGGACGGGTATCATCCGCTCGATCGAGAGCATTGCCCTCGCGGTGTTGCGCGGACTTGAAGATTCGCTGATGTCGGGGACGCGGATGGCGCTTGTCGCCACTACGACTCCGCAGGTTGCGCTTTACATCCTCAATGCCAAGCGCGCTTACGTCACCGACATGGAAGCCCGTCACGGGCTGTCGATCACGGTGCAGGGCAGCGATAAGCATCTTATTGTTGTTGTTGGACATGTTTTTTGTTCCTTGGCGCGCCGGCGGGCGGTCCCACCGATCCCGGCCGAGGGGCCGGGGGCGACATGCTGCCTGC
>JANOVN010000167.1:0-3777 GCA_031417455.1 Hyphomicrobiaceae bacterium
CCGCCGCATGGCGCACATACGCAAAGGCAGCAAGCCCCCCGACGGCAAATGACGCCGCAATAGCCCAGTCCGGTGCCACATGCCGCCCAAGCGCTGTCGCCCCCAGGATCAACCCGAGCAGCGCGACCGCACACAACAAAAACCCCTTCACATCGAGCGGCGTCGCGGGAGGCCGCTCATCGGTGAAATACAGCGTCGCCATAACAATCCCGACGATCCCAATCGGGATATTGACGAGAAAAATCCATCGCCAGTCGGCATAAGTGACAATCACCCCGCCGATCAGCGGCCCCATCATCGGCCCGATCAGCGCCGGGATTGTCAGTGTCGCCAGCGCAGAAACGAGTTCCGCCTTGGGAACTGACCGCACGATCACCATCCGCCCGACCGGCGTCATCATCGCCCCTCCCACCCCCTGAATGAACCGCCAGACGACAAACCCCGCCAGCGACGATGAAAATGCACACCCGATGGACGCCGCCAGAAAAACAATCAGCGCGCAACGAAACGTCGTCCGCGCCCCCAATTGGTCCCCAACCCAGCCCGACACCGGAATGAAAACGGCAAGCCCGACGAGATAGGACGTAATCGCCAGCTTGAGCGAAATCGGATCGACACCCAAATCATGCGCAATGGTCGGCAGCGCCGTTGCAAGAATGGTCGAGTCCATGTTCTCCATGAACAGGGCCGTCGCCACCACTAGCGGAATGATACGGATTTTCATGTCACGCGGTATGTGACGCGCAAGCCCCGCCGTCAACGCGGCGGCGTTGAAACTTTTAGCTGCCGGTGAGTGTTGGGAATGAACAGAGCGCTTGCGGTCCGTTGCGCTCGCGTCATATTTCTTGCGATCCGCCTTCACTGTCAGCCGTAGAAAACTTATCCCAACAAACGGAGCCCCCATGCAGATCAAACCCCTGTTCACCGCAACCGCAACTGCCACCGGCGGTCGCAACGGCCACACCCAGGCCGCCGACAACTCTGTTTCCGTCGACTTATCCGTCCCCAAGGAAATGGGCGGCCCAGGCAAGCCCAACACCACCACGCCCGAGCACCTGTTCGCGTGCGGTTACGCGGCCTGCTTTGGCGGCGCACTCGACTTCGTCGCCTCACAACAAAAGAAAAGCGCCAAGAACGCCTCCGTCACCTGCGCTGTTACCATCGGCCCGCGCGACGGTGGCGGCTTCGGCCTTGCCGTCACAATGAACATTGTCGATGAAAGCGTGCCGCAAGCCGAACTCGAAGCCCTCGTCAAAGAAGCCCACGAGAAAATCTGCCCCTATTCCCACGCCACGCGCAACAACGTGGACGTCGCCTTCACCGTTAAGGGCAGCTGACACAATCTCCTGTTGATAGCCGCACGCGACTATCAGCATCTTCCGCAATTTGAAGTGATTTCGTTTGGCAGCCATTGGCGACTCGGTTGAAAAGCCGTAACTACAAGTCGAGCGTCCAGCCGTCTGAACGAAAGGAGGGACCCATGGGTTTCCGCTTCCAGAAACGAATTCCGATTTTCCCCGGCGTCTACCTGAACCTCTCCAAGTCCGGCGTCAGCTTGAGCTTGGGCGGCCACGGCGCAACCGTAAACCTCGGTTCCCAGCGCCGCATGGTCACCGTCGGTATCCCCGGCACCGGCATGAGCTATCGCGTCCCTCTGACCGGCGCGATCACGCTCGCAATCGTGGTCCTGGCCGTCGTGCTCGCCCTCGTTTGGTTTCTGGCTCCCGACTTGATCCGCCCTGCCCTGCACTGGTGGCAGCCAAAGCTCTTTTGAACTTTGCCGAATACAAAAAAGGCCGCCCATCGAGGCGGCCTTTTTCATTTTAAACCAGAGGCTTAAATCAGCCCATCATCGTCTCGACGTGTTCCCAGTTGACGAGGTTATCGAAGAACGCTTCGAGATACTTCGCCCGCGCGTTGCGATAGTCGATGTAATAGCTGTGCTCCCAGACGTCGCAGCCCAGGATCGGCTTCGCACCGTGCATCAGCGGGTTTTCGCCATTCGGCGTCTTGGAAATTTCGAGCTTGCCGTCGCGCAGCGCAAGACAGCACCAGCCCGAACCGAACTGCGTCACGCCCGCATTGATGAAATCGGCACGAACCTTATCGAACCCGCCGAGCGGTTCCATCAGCGCCTGCAACGAACCGGGGATCTTCTTGCCGCCGCCATTCTTCTTCATCCACGACCAGAAGTGGCTGTGGTTGTAATGCTGGCCGATATTGTTGACCAGACCGGCATTCTTACCCGCATACGCTGCCTGGCAAATTTCTTCGATGCTCTTGCCTTCCAGCCCCGAACCGACAATCAGCTTATTGCCGTTATCGACGTAGGCCTGATGATGCTTGTCGTGGTGAAACTGCAAGGTTTCAACCGACATATACGGCGCCAGCGCGTCGTAGGAATACGGCAAATCTGGAAGCTTAAAGGACATGGGGATCTGATTTCCTGCAACTGAGTTGGAAGTCCGCCGACGCTACGTTCGTCTCGCTGGCTGACCCTTGAATGGCATGTCTAAACGGCAGGGTGGCAACAAGAGCAGGGTAGCAACAAGAAAAGCGCGCCACGGCAAGCATCGCACGCCCCGCCTCATCTAAACCTAATCATTGCCCCAGCCGAAAGCAATTACGCAATGGCGGAAACGGCACCCGCCCCTAGCGGCCACCCTGGTGGCCGAAGCGCGCAAGAAAAAGAGCGTGGCCACCCTAGTGGCTCAAGCGCCGGACTCAAAAAAGGAGCGAACCTGAAGCAGGTTTGCTCCTTTTTGAAAATAAAAGAGAGATAGGGCGCAGCATCCCTGACGGCTGCGCCCCATTGGAAGACACCGGGGAAGGGTGTTAATTCAGGGTATTGCGACGATGGACCGGGTGCCTTGAATAGCCTCTGAACGGGCCATTCATCCCCGGTTCATCTCCCAAGTCTGCGGCGCCCAAGTCTGCGGCGCCCAAGTCTGCGGAGCCCAAGTCTGCGGCGCCCAAGCCTGCCGCGCCCAAGCCTGCCGCGTCAAAGCCTGCCGCGCTAACCCTGGACCTGCCGCGTCCGCTCCTCATGCACCGCATCAGCCGCAAATGGCAAACCGATCGGCGGCCCGATCCTTTCCAACCCGGAGGATCACTTTCGTGCATTCGGATCTGCGGCGATACGGTTGCATTCGCACACGCCCTACATTATTGCGCTCGACGAAAGCCAACTTGCGTCAAAAGTGTTGAACTTAGATTGCTGCTTGAATTGTCTTATAATATAGTTCATTAGCAATAATTGAACAATTACCCCCTAGAAGCGGTGCAGCGTAGTAAAACCCATTGCATCTCATGCTATTGGGCGCTGAGCCTGTTCGTAGACAACCTCACCTTCTAATCAATCAACCAGCATTTATAACAAGACGAAAGGACGTCAACGTGGCTACCCCCAATGTCGACAAAATGTCTCTCAAAGACCTGATTGAGCTGGACCTTAAAGTCCAAAAAGCTCTCGGCATCGCCAAAGAGCGCGAGCGGACTGAACTCAGGCACAAGATCGCTGCTCTCGCCGAAGATTCTGGCTTTTCGGTCAGCGAATTGTTCGGTGGTCGCGGCACTGCAAAAGGCAAATCGTCCGGCATCGCCAAATATAAAAATCCCGACAACAACTCCGAAACCTGGACCGGTCGCGGCCGTAAGCCCAATTGGCTCGTTGCCAAGCTTGCCAAAGGCGCGAAGATGGCAGATTTCGAGATCTAACTCGCTCCACGAGAGACGAAAAAAAAACCCGCGATGCGAAAGCATTGCGGGTTTTCACTT
>JANOVN010000168.1:0-9642 GCA_031417455.1 Hyphomicrobiaceae bacterium
GCGTCTGAAATTGCCGGCAACGCACCGTTGTCGGTTGCGGCGGCTAAGGCGATGGTCGACGAGCTGGCTCAACGGCCGGGGACCGCGGACCTGGTCAAACTCGACCACTTCATCGCGGCGTGCTTTGACAGTCAGGATTACGCCGAAGGACGGCGGGCGTTCTTGGAGAAGCGCAAACCGGTGTTTAAAGGTCAGTAGGGGTTGTATGGGGCGATGTTGGATATCTGAGTTTTGCAGAGAGATATTAAATTGAAGCTGCCTCTGATTTTGTTGTGCGGGCTGTTAGCTTGGCCGGGAGCAACACTTGCTGCGAGCGACGAGCTGCGGTGCATTCCGCCAGCCGATCTTGCCGCCAAACCCGGCGAAGAAAAGCCGGTCAAAGGTGATCATCGCTATGACCGTGGGGAGGCTGCGCGGGAGTTGGCCGCTTTTGCGCCAATTGCGCCTAGTCTGCGCGGTGCGATCCGGCGGGTAGAATTGCCCAAGGGCAAGAAGCTCATCGCATTGACGTTCGATCTGTGTGAACAGCCCGGCGAGATCGCGGGGTATGACGGGGCGATTTTCGACTTTCTGCGAGCTAACGGAATCAAGGCGACACTGTTTACCGGCGGCAAATGGATGCGGTCGCATTCCGCACGTTTTCCGCAATTGCTGACCGACCCGCTGTTTGAAGTCGGCAATCATGGCGAGGCGCATCGCAATTTGCGGCTGCTATCGGGTGGCGCACTTCAAGCCGAGATAAGCGGCCCGCAGCGCGCTTATGAGGCGATCCGGTCGCAGACGGCGAATGCAAAGCAGTGTCTTTCGCCGAGCGCTGCCAAGACGCCCAATCGCATGACGCTGTTTCGGTTTCCGTATGGGGCGTGCAACGATGCGTCACTGGCGGCGGTGAACGATGCGGGTTTGCTTGCCATTCAATGGGACGTTTCGACGGGCGACCCTTCGCCGGGGACGACGGCGCAGCAGATCGCGGATGCGATGGTGCAAAGCGCGCGACCGGGCTCGATCATCATCGCGCATGCCAACGGGCGTGGTTTTCATACGGCGGCGGCCTTGCCGCTGGCGATCCCCAAGCTGCGCGCTGCGGGCTATACGTTTGTCACAGTGAGCGAGCTGATGGCAGCGGGGCGGCCGGTGATTGCGGCCACCTGTTACAATAACAAGCTTGGCGATACGGACCGGTATGACCATCCTTTGGGATTGGCTGCGCATGCGTCGGGCCGAGCTAAAACCCCAGCAACCGAGGGGATCGGCGAGACGTTGCCGGGGCTGCTACCGCAGCAGACGGTGACGCGTCCGGTGGTCAGGCCGAAAGCACAGACGGCCGCCAAGGTGCGGCGGGAACAGTCGGCGAAAGAACAAGTGCTGCTGCCATGGCAATAGCTGGTACAACGGCGCCGTTTCTTGGGACACATTACAAGTTAGCGCCAAACATTGAACTTGGCGTATTCGCGCCGTTCGAGACGGGGCAAGCCGGAGTGATCTGCGCGGGCATGGACCCATGGGCGCGCTATCGGGCGACGGCGCAGGAACTTGCGGCCCTTCTATCGCAAGCAGAACCCGGCGCGCCGCGGTTTGCAATCCGGGTGAATGGACGGCTTGAGGGAGCAATCGTTCTGAGGACCAATTGGCTGGCGGGACCGTATATCCAAATGCTCGCACTCGCGCCCAGCGCGCAGGGCCAGCGGGTCGGGTCGCTCGTGATGGAGTTTGTTGAAAGCCAAGCACGCAAGGCTGGTTGCCGCAATCTGTGGGTCGCCGCGTCGGACTTTAATGCAGGGGCGCTGCGGTTCTACGAACGTCATGGGTTTGTCCGCGTCGCCGAGATCGATGCCCTCTTGCGCAACGACCGTAACGAGGTGCTGTTGCGCAAGAAGTTGTTTGCGGGTGGCGTTTTGTAATTCGATCCCGCAGACGCCTTAAAGTTATGCCCGCCAGTTTGGGACTTGGTACTCTCTTGGCTTTGCGCTTATCAAGCCATTTCGAGGACGACGCGGCCACGGACCTTACCGGCGAGGATTTCAGGGGCCAAGGCAATGACATCGCTCAAAGGGCGAGTAACGGTCAGAGAATCGAGTTTGCCCCGATCGAGATCGGTCGCGAGGCGGTTCCAAGCGGCAACACGCTTGGCTTTTGGGCACATGACACTATCGATCCCGGCAAGAGTTACGCCGCGCAAGATGAAGGGCGCGACGGAGGCTGGCAGGTCCATGCCTTGGGCCAGACCGCAGGCAGCGATACAGCCGCCGTACTTGGTCTGGCTGATAGCGTTAGCCAGCGTCGTTGACCCTGCCACATCGATAACACCGGCAAAGCGTTCACGGCCGAGCGGTTTGGCCGGGCCTGAAAAATCGGCCCGATTGAGGATTTCGGTCGCGCCCAGGCGCTTGAGGAAGTCTGCTTCTTCGGCGCGGCCCGTGGAGGCTGCCACTTCGTAGCCGAGCTTGGCCAGCACTGCGACGGCGACACTACCGACGCCACCTGCTGCGCCGGTGACAAGAATTGGGCCGTTGCCGGGGACGACGCCGTGGGCTTCAAGGGCCATGACCGCGAGCATCGCGGTGTAGCCGGCAGTGCCAATGGCCATCGTTTGAGCGGGCGTGAAGGCTGCGGGCTTCTTGATGAGCCAATCGCCCTTGACCCGGGCGCGCTGAGCATAGCCGCCGCTGTGGGATTCGCCGACGCCCCAGCCGTTGAGGATGACAGCGTCGCCCGGGGCAAATTCAGGGTTGGACGAGGAGATGACGGTGCCCGCGAAATCAATGCCCGGCACCATCGGGAACTTGCGGAAGATTGGACCCTTCGCGGTCAGCCCGAGGCCGTCCTTGTAATTGATCGTGGTGTGGGACACTGCCACTTCGACATCACCCGGCATCAGGTCGGCGGTCGTCATGGCGGTCCAGGCGACTTGCTGTCCAGCTTCAGACTTGGTGACGACAAATCCATGGAACTGGTCTGCGTTCGTGGCGGACATATGCTGGTTTCCTCATCAAGAAGCACGGAGGGCGAATTAGGCGTCATTAACGGGTTTGTCGATAGTGTCGAGCGAAACACAGCTCTGCGCTCTACGCGCCACTCCTTTGGGTCCGAGAGGTTTAGCACGTTAACCCTGATGTCACACCTAGATTTCAACAAGTATAAAAATGAGTAATCTAAGTATAATTTTTGGATTCGTGTAGTTTATTCAGAATACATGACGTGGCAATCTAGTCGTGTCTTGACTGGCAACGAGTTTTTGCTGTGATATTTTTTGCAATACCCTGTTGCCACTGCGCCGTAACACTTCGCAACTGCGATATCGTCTAACTATTTCGATTCCGCAGCGCGATAATTTTGAACAATTTGCTTGGCATTGCGACGGAAGTCGATCTAGCTTCCGACTAAGGTCGATGAGTGAGGACGAGCGTAAGCGGTCTTGAGACAGACGGGGTGGGACGTCTGGCCCAACAAGAGTTTGGTTCCCCTTATTTGAGGAGACGTTTCATGGAATTGGCATTACGTTTCAATATGCTGGCAGCAGCGCTTTCGTTCGGATTCATCATTGCAGTGGCGCTCGGAATGGTCTGATCGGGGGATTGCTGAGCGTGCTTTGATCCAGCAAGCGGATCGCACCCGCTCTCCCCTCTTCCCTCTCCCCTTTAGAGGCGCAACATTCCCGCCGATGTTGCGCCTTATTTATTGCCTCGAATGTTTACGGACGCCGGATCATATAGCCAGCGATTGCGCCGATCAGAGGGACATACAGCGTCGGGAATTTGAAGGGGATCGCGGCCAGCAGCCCCGGCACTAAGGTCAGGCCAGCGCCGATCAAGCCGCCAACCAGCGCTGCCGCGAGCGTTTTGCTCGACGGGAGATTGACGTCTTTTAGGGCGAACGATCCAACCAAGCCGACGACCCATATAATCACGGCATAAGCGACGGCGTGAGCGAAGATCTTGAGATCGCCGCTTATGGGGATGAATTTCAGTATCAAGGGCGCGCCAAGAAAGGCCGCCGCGAACTGAATTGCTACAAGTATGATTGTGCCGAGCATCGTCCCCCCCAATTGTTTTAAGCGGCCGCTTCTGCTCTGGTGGCCACGGCGTCGTAGTTCAACACGGGCGCTAGCCAGCGTTCGCATTGGTCCACCGTCCAGCCCTTGCGGCGCGCATAGTCCTCGACCTGATCGCGCTCTACCTTGCCGACGCCGAAATAATGGCTGCCGGGGTTGGCAAAGTACAGCCCGGAAACGGATGAGCCTGGCCACATGGCAAAGCTTTCAGTGAGATTGATGCCGGTCGCGGTATCGACGTCCATCAAGTGCCACAGCGTTTGCTTTTCGGTGTGGTCGGGCTGGGCTGGATAACCCGGCGCAGGGCGGATGCCTTGGTAGCGTTCCAGGATCAGGTCGTCGGGCGATAGGGTTTCGTTGGGCGCATAGCCCCACAATTCGCGGCGCACGCGCTCGTGCATGCGCTCGGCGAAGGCTTCGGCGAGACGGTCGGCGAGGGCCTTGACGATGATGCGGCTGTAGTCATCGGTCTTGGGAATGTGGCGTTCGATGGCTTCGTCCTCGCCGTGCCCCGTGGTGACGGCAAAGCCGCCGATATAGTCGGCGATTCCGCTTTCCTTAGGGGCGATGAAGTCGGCAAGTGCGGTATGCGAGCGGTCACGCGAGGGATCGCGGGCGATCTGCTGGCGCAGGGTATGGAGCCACGCCTTGTGGGTCTTGCGATCTTCGCCGGTGAAGACTTCGATGTCGTCGCCGACGCTGTTGGCTGGCCAGAAGCCGACCACGGCATGAGCCGTCAGCCACTTTTCGCGAACCATGCGACCAAGCATGGCCTTTGCGTCGACAAACAGCTTGCGAGCTTCGGGGCCGACAACATTGTCGTCGAGGATTGCGGGGTAGCGGCCGGTCAGTTCCCAGGTCTGGAAGAACGGCGTCCAGTCGATGTAGGGGACGAGTTCGGCCAAGTCGTAGGTCTTGAAGGTGCGGGTACCGAGGAAGCTCGGCTTGACCGGGGCGTGGGCCTTCCAGTCGATCTTGAACTTGTTGTTGCGCGCGGTGGCGACGGTGATGCGGTTCTTCTTGGCTTCGCTGCGCAGGTGGGCTTCGCGGACTTTCACGTAGTCGGCTTTGATGCCGGCGACGTAGGCTGTCTTATCGTCGTCCGACAGAAGCTTTGAGACGACGCCGACGGCGCGCGAGGCGTCGTTGACGTAGATGGTCTGTCCGCGCGTGTAGTTGGGGCTGATCTTGACGGCGGTGTGGACACGGCTGGTCGTGGCACCGCCGATCAGAAGCGGGCAGGCGAAGCCTTCGCGTTCCATTTCGGCGGCGAGGAAGCACATTTCGTCGAGCGACGGCGTTATCAGCCCCGACAGACCAATGATGTCGACCTGGTGCTTTTTGGCGGCTTCGAGGATCTTGGAGGCAGGCACCATGACGCCGAGGTCGATGACTTCGTAGTTGTTACACTGAAGGACGACGCCGACGATGTTTTTGCCGATGTCGTGGACGTCGCCCTTTACGGTCGCCATCAGGATTTTGCCGGCTGCGGGTTTTGCGGCGAGGCCCGAGGCAAGCTTTTCAGCTTCGAGATAGGGCTGCAAGTAGGCAACGGCCTGCTTCATGACCCGGGCCGATTTGACGACCTGGGGCAGGAACATTTTGCCAGCGCCGAACAGGTCGCCGACGACGTTCATGCCGTCCATCAGCGGGCCTTCGATGACGTGGAGCGGCTTGTCGGCCAGTTGGCGCGCTTCCTCGGTGTCGATTTCGATGAACTCGGTGATGCCGTGGACAAGGCTGTGAGTGAGGCGGTTGCCGACCGGTGTGTCGCGCCATTTGAGGTCTTTCTCGACCTTCTTGGCGCCGTCGCCTTTGAATTTGGTGGCAGCTTCGAGAAGGCGGTCGGTAGCGTCGGCGCGTTTATTGAAGATCACGTCCTCACACAGATCGCGCAGTTCGGTGGGGATGTCGTCGTAGATCGTCAACTGGCCGGCGTTGACAATGCCCATGTCCATGCCGGCCTGGATCGCGTGATACAGGAATACGGAGTGCATGGCTTCGCGCACCGGCTCGTTGCCACGGAAACTGAACGACAGATTCGAGACGCCGCCCGAGATGTGGACCAATGGGTGGCGCCGTTTGATCTCGCGGGTCGCTTCGATGAAGGCGATGCCGTAGCTGTTGTGCTCTTCAATGCCGGTGGCGACGGCGAAAATGTTGGGGTCGAAGATAATGTCTTCGGGCGGGAAGCCGACTTTTTCGGTCAGCAATTTGTAGGCGCGCGTGCAGATTTCGACCTTGCGCTCGATGGTGTCGGCCTGGCCTTGTTCGTCGAACGCCATCACGACGACCGCTGCACCGTAGCGCAGAACTTTCTTGGCTTGCTCCAAGAACTGCGTCTCGCCCTCTTTCATGGAGATCGAGTTGACGACCGCTTTGCCCTGGACGCATTTCAGACCGGCTTCGATGACGTTCCACTTGGATGAGTCAATCATCACCGGGACGCGCGAAATGTCGGGCTCGGCGGCCATGAGGTTTAAGAACGTGACCATGGCTTTCTCGCTGTCGAGCAGCCCTTCGTCCATGTTGATGTCGATGATCTGCGCGCCGCTCTCGACCTGCTGTCGGGCGACGGTCAACGCGGCATTATAATCGTTGGCCTCGATCAGCTTGCGGAACTTGGCCGAGCCGGTGACGTTCGTGCGCTCACCGACGTTGATGAAGGAGCGCGAGGCGGAGGTGGTGGTCATGAGTTCGTTTCCAGATGTCACTTTGCTTCGCCCGGTTCAGGAGAAGGTGCCCGAAGGGCGGAAGATGCGGCGCTGATTTTTGACTGGCGCTTCAGTCCTGTTGGTGGGGCAGATTTCGCTCCAAGTACCAGATAGATGCCGTCCAAAACACCTGTAATGTTGTTGAGCACATCGACGTTCCAGAAGCGCAGTACTTGCAGACCCTGAGCCTCCAGGAGCTGAGTTCTCGCCCGGTCATGTTCGGCTCTGGTTTCGGCATGCTGCGATCCGTCCAATTCGATGACTAAGTTTGCGTCGAAACAGTAGAAGTCCAGGATGTAGGGGCCGAATGGAAACTGGCGCTTGAACTTCCAACCATCCAATTGGCGATCGCGCAACTTCGACCAGAGTTTCCGTTCCGCATCAGTCTGGCGCTTTCGCAACGATTGCGCCAATCGGGTCCCAACTTTCTCCACCACAGCGGCCTCCACTTTCTTCTCCCCCTGGGGAGAAGATGCCCGGTCGATGCGAAGCATCGCTTCGCGATGACAGGGCAGATGAGGGGTGTTTTACTTTTTAGGTGCTCGCCCAGCCAGAGCCCCCTCACCCCGACCCTCTCCCCAGGGGGAGAGGGGGAAGTGAAGCGCGAGGCGGAGGTGGTGGTCATCAGATGTCCTGGAGTGAGAAGCGAAGCAACCTCAACGGATGGGTCGCTGCTATCAATTCAAAGTCGTGATCGTCGTGCAGCAATGTTAAACTATGACGTAAAGCCACCTGTGCAATAAGCGCATCAATGGGAGCCTTTAGCGTCGTTCCCTTTCGCCGCAGATCGAAAACAATGCGAGCCGCGCGCATCCAATCATCACTTTCTGCGTCGAGAATCGCTTGGCTACTCAACATTTGGTCGAGCCGCGACCACTCTGCTTCGTCGCGCGCACCTTTCAGCAACTCGAATGAGGTGACACGACAGAGTTTGACCGGCTCAGCCCCTACGATGGCGTCGTAGCGGCGACTGACGTGACCGGCCTTATCACGCAGCACATGGATTAATGCCGACGTATCAATCAGAAAAGCCACGCGCGCCCCGCTCTTTCATTACGTCGTAGTTATCAGCAAAATCGAACTGACCGGCGTATTGCGATAGAGATGGCGGCTTGCCGCGGCTAATCAATTCGCGAAGTGCCTTTTCGATTAACTTCTGACGATCATGTTCGCCCGTCACCCGCTCGGCCTCGCTGAGTAATCCTTCGTCGATAGTTACGTTGATGCCCATCTCAAATCTCCAATCGCCGCAACGGCTTCAACTCGACGCGATATCAGCGTCAAGCTACTCTGCACTTTAATTGTTTCACGCCGCTTTCACCACTGGCTCACGTTCATGCGACCTGTCACCTGTTACTGCGTGATATCTTCTCCCGTACCGGGAGAGGAAAGTGAACTGACGATTACCCAGCCACGAACGGTTCGAGGCCGGACAGCCGCATCTTCGGCGCGATCACGGCGGGGACGCGGGGTTTGTATTTGGAGACGTGTTCGCGGATGTGGGCGATGTGGTCGGGCGTCGAGCCGCAGCAGCCACCAACGACATTGAGCAGGCCGTCGGCTGCCCAAGGTTCGATCTTGCACGCCATTTCGTGGCCGGTTTCATCGTATTCGCCCATGACGTTGGGGAGGCCCGCGTTCGGGTAGGCCGAGACGCGGGTGTCGGCGATCTTAGACAACTCGGCGATATAGGGGCGCATCAATTCCGCACCCAGCGCACAGTTCAGGCCGACAGACCAAGGCCTCAGGTGTCGCATCGAATACCAGAAGGCTTCGCCGGTTTGACCCGACAACGTGCGGCCCGACGCGTCCGTGATCGTGCCCGAAAGCATGATTGGAAGCGTGATGCCGAGTTCGTCAAAGGCTTCCAGCGTCGCAAAGCCGGCGGCCTTGGCATTCAGCGTGTCGAAGATTGTTTCGATGATGATGATGTCTGAGCCGCCTTCGATCAGGGCGATGACCTGCTCCTTATAGATGGAGCGGAGTTCGTCGAAATCGACGGCGCGATAGCCGGGGTTATTCACGTCAGGCGACATGGACGACGTGCGGTTGGTCGGGCCGACGGCACCAGCGACGAAACGCGGCTTGTCTGGGGTGTTTTTGGTCCAGGCATCGCAGGCTTCGCGGGCGATCTTGGCGGAGGCAATGTTCAACTCGCGCGACAGATCTTCCATGCCATAGTCGGCCATCGAGACGCGCTGCGCGTTGAACGTGTTGGTCTCGATGATGTCGGCCCCGGCTTCCAGGTACTCGTTATGGATCGCCGATATGATATCGGGGCGGGTCAGCGACAACAATTCGTTGTTGCCCTTCACATCGCGATGCCACGACTTGAAGCGCTCGCCGCGATAGTCGGCTTCGCTGAGCTTGTAGCGCTGGATCATCGTGCCCATTGCGCCGTCGATGATGAGGATGCGCTTTTCGGCGGCGGCGTTGAGTTTGGCGAGGCTGGGAATTGTTTTCATGGGATACTCCTTGCATCGGGCGCTTCGGGCTTGTTACGTCGGGGCGCTTCGCGGTTGGGGTTACCACCCCAATCCCGGTTCGAGGGGACACCCCTCGAACTCCCCGTCGTTTGTGACCTGGTAACTCAAGCGGCGGCGTCTTTAAGGGTTTCGATCTTGGAGCGCCGCGTTGGACGAAGCCCAAGCAAATGGCAGATGGCATAGACCAGGTCGGCGCGGTTCAAGGTGTAGAAGTGGAACTTGCGTACGCCATGATCCACGAGCTCCATCACTTGCTCGGTCGCTACGGCGGCGGCGACGAGGTGGCTCGTGCCGGGGTCGTTCTCTAAACCTTCGAAGCGGCGGATCATCCAGGCGGGAACGGTTGCGCCAGCGCGGGTCGCAAAGCCTGCAACCTGCTTGTAGTTATGGA
>JANOVN010000169.1:0-10370 GCA_031417455.1 Hyphomicrobiaceae bacterium
GAAGTTTTAAAAGCGGCGAAGGTCAAGCGCATGGCCGAGCTGCCTCCCGAGATCCAAGTGCAAATCGAAAATCTCAATTTCGGGCTGATTCCGGTGCGACGTCAATTGCGCGATATCCGGCTTGGCATGCGCGAGAAGGTCGAAGCGTTAGGCCGCAGACTTACGATTATCAATCTTTCGGCTGGCCCGTTGCTGGCTGGCAACTTCGCATGGCTAATGTTTGCAACCCGGCGACGCTCGTCATTCGCGCGCCATGCAACATAGTTCACACCTTCTAATCGATAGTCTCAATCGAATTGATGGGTCCACCCACACACGAATACTTTGGTGTTCTAAACATTTTTTAGAGATGGCCCAAAGCCGTTGCCTCTATTCCAGAACGGACAAGCCATCGCTTTCGCCTGCAGACCGCCGTTCGAACCGGACAGGAGATGTGATGACAAAGCACCCCGTGGAACAACTATACCCAGACCTTGATGAGCATGGGTATGACGACGCGACCCGTAAAATTGCAGACGGAATGATCGCTGCGGAACGCGCGGCCTTGATGCAAAGCAAGGTCGAACTCGAGTCCTGCGAATGCCGCACCGGAATGTTCCCCAATCCCTCACGTCGAACTATGCTTTTTGCAGCCGGGTCGGCTGCAGGCGCTGCACTCGCAGCATCCAGCAACCGGGCCTACGCGCAAGCGACAAAGGCTGTTCCCGGGTCGGTCATGCGCGACGTTCCCGCCGATCCCACCAAGGTTCCCGGCACCGAAACGAACGCGGATGGCGGATATGGTTCGCGGTCGCAGTTTGAAGCTGAGGTGCGCACACGCTTTCCTACTGCAACGACCGTCAGTTCGTGGACGTTCAGTCCGCTCGACAAGAGCGTGGGGACGCTCACTCCGTCGGGTCTGCATTTCGAGCGCCATCACGGCGGCATTCCCACGATTGATCCAAGCAAGCACGCGCTGTTCGTCCATGGCATGGTCGACCGGCCGAAGAAGTTTTCGGTCGCCGACATCAAGCGATTTCCGTCGATGTCGCGGACGTGCTTCATCGAGTGCTCGGGCAATGGGCTAACGGAATGGAAGACGCCGACATTAAAAACCGTGCAGGGGACACACGGCCTGCTCTCGACGTCGGAATGGACCGGCGTGCGGTTCTCGACGCTTGCGCGTGAGATCGGACTGAAGCCCGGCGCACAGTGGGTGTTAGCCGAAGGCGCGGACTCCGCCGTCATGACACGGTCAATCCCGTTGGAAAAGCTGCTATCTGATGGCTTCATTGCCTACGGGCAGAACGGTGAATCGCTAAGGCCCGAACAGGGCTATCCTTTGCGTCTCGTCCTTCCAGGCTGGGAGGGCAACACGATGATCAAGTGGCTGCGGCGGCTTGAGGTTTCGGACAAACCGTTCATGACCCGCGAAGAAACGTCGAAGTATACCGACCTCATGAAGGACGGCACGGCGCGGCAGTTCTCATTCACGATGGAGGCCAAATCGGTCATCACGTTCCCGTCGGGCGAGATGAAGCTGCCCGGACCAGGGTTTTATGAGATCACGGGGCTTGCCTGGACTGGACGGGGCAAGGTGGAGCGTGTCGAAGTTTCGACCGATGGCGGCAAGACCTGGGCGTTGGCGTCATTGCAAGATCCGGTGCAATCATTGTCGACGGCGCGGTTCCGCTTCCCGTGGATGTGGGATGGAAGGCCCGCCGTACTACAAAGCCGCTGTACCGACGAGACTGGCTACATTCAGCCGACGCTAAAGCAGCTCGTCGACATTCGCGGTGCGAACGGCAAGTTCGGGTCCTTCTACCATTTGAACGCGATTTTCAGTTGGGGAATTGCAGCCGACGGGAGTGTCAGCAATGTCCAAGCTTAAGCGAGACGTACCGATCTTGACTGCGTTCGTGCTGTTACTGGGGCTGTCAGCCTCAAGTGCTACCGCTCAATCGACTGGCTACAATTGGAGCTACGGCTTTGGTGCTGCGGCAACGGCCGAGGAACTTGCGACATTCAACGGCCTCTCCGCTCAGCCCGACGGTCGCGGGTTGCCTGTGGGCAAGGGAAGCTACGAACAGGGCAAAAAGGTCTATGCCGAGACATGCGCCGTTTGTCACGGCGAGAAGCTCGAAGGCATCCCCAAGCCAGGGATCGGCGGGGATAAGTTGATCGGCGCACGCGGCAGCCTTGCCTCCGACGCGCCGGTCAAAACGATTGAGAGCTTCTGGCCGTATGCCTCGACGCTGGTCGATTACGTCAAGCGAGCCATGCCGTTCAATGCACCGGGCTCGATGAGCAACGACGATGTCTACGCGGTCACGGCATACATTCTTGGCGAAGCAAACATCGTCCCTAAAACAACGGTGCTGGATCAGAACAGCACTGCCAAAGTTGAAATGCCGAACCGGAATGGGTTTGTTCCCGACCCAAGGCCAGAGATCGAATTGTATCGATAATCTTGCTCGCGGGGGGCGAAGAGGCGAAGCGGTATGGCTTCGCCTCTTTCAATTGAGATTGCGCCAGCCAACTTTTGCCAGGATCACGGCACCGACGATGGCAAGTACGAGCGCCACCAGCGATCGCAGCGTCGCGCGCGGGACGGCGTGGGCGATCTTGGCACCAGCCCATGTTCCAAACGCCAGGCCGAACGCTAATGTTGCGGCAAGCGGCCAATGTATGCCCCCTACGGCAGCGTTTCCCGCTGTCGCAAGCAGCGCAATCGGCAATTGAATGACTTGAGCCATCCCGACGGCGGCGAGCACCGGACACTTAAGCCACATCAGAATTGGCACAAGCACAAGGGGTCCGCCCGTGCCCGTCAACGCAGACGCAAAACCCGTTATGGCGCCTGCTGCCAAGAGTTGGCCGCTCGTCAACGCGGCTCCCGCCGAATGGTCCGCGAGAGGTTTTGCAAAGTAAGTATTGAGCCCCGAAACCACAGTGAGCAGACCAATCGCTGCTTCGAGCAATCCAGCGGGCGCCAGCGAACTTGCAAGCGCTCCAACGAGTGCTGCCGGCATGGCACCCAAAAAAAGCGGCTTGGCCAAAGTCCACGGCACTGAGCCTGCGCGCCAATAGGCGTATGAGCCGACGACACCCGAGACGAGAAAGGCAGCAATTACTGCGGGTATGGCTGTGTGGATCGGAATGCCGACGAGGTAGGCGAGCGCGGGAACAAGGATCACGCCGCCGATGCCGACGCAGCCAATCAAGATTCCAGCCGTCAAGCCCAGCGCGGCGATGACCACGAGCCCGAGGGTCGACATCTACCACTCCTTCCAGCCGGTTCACACCCGGCGCTGCGCCAAAAATCATATAGACGTGATAGATCAGTGTTGGATTATTCGAGCGTGGACTATATAACGACGACCCGGCCTTCGGCGGGCGCCGAAGTGCGAAACAGGAACACGACGGCATGTTTTTACGCCAATTCAAATACCTGGTCGCTGTAGCGGAAGAGGAGCATTTCGGGCGCGCCGCGTTGCGCTGTCATGTGACGCAGCCGAGTCTTTCTTCCGGTATCAAGCAGCTCGAACTCGAACTTGGCGTTCCTATCTTTTTGCGCGGGCGTGGCCGACGGTTTCACGGGTTGACCGCCGAGGGTGAACGTGTTGCGAAGATGGCGCGATTGATCATTTCGCATTGCGACGCCATGCGCGATGAAATCGATTCCATGCAGAACAATCTCAAGGGCAACCTGCGGCTGGGCGTCATGTCGTCCATGTCTCCGATCCTTCCGATGATTTTGAAGATGGTGCGCGTGCGCCATCCGGGCGTGCGGATCAACCTGCACTTTTCCGGCAGCGAGGCGATGAAGGCCGGCCTCGATAACTTCTCCCTCGATGCGGCGATCACTTATCTCGACGACGCAGACCTTGGACGCAGAAACAAGCTGTCGATCTTCACCGAGCGGCTCTGCCTGCTCGTGCCCGACCAACCCGAATTCGCGGGTCGCACGTCCATCACTTGGAAGGAAGCGGCTGATTTGCCACTGGCTTTGCTTGCCCCCACCATGCACGAGCGCCGCCGCATCGACAAAGCCTTCGCCAAAGTCGGCGTGACGCCCGATCCCCTCATCCAATGCGAATCTATCATGCATTTGATGTTCCAGGTTCAGTACACCGAACTTTGCACCGTCATTCCCGAACACTTCACGCGGATGCCGGGACTGCATAACGGCACGAAAGCGCTAGCGCTCGTCGACCCGATCGTCAGCGAGGAGGTAGGATTGTTCTGGGCAGAGTCCGAGACGATGATGCCGATGGCGGCCGCTTTGGTAGCGATGGCGCTCGAACTGAACAAGAACGGCGAACTGAGAGCCAGTCTCGGGGATACGACCCCACCTCCGAAAAAGCCTGCGCGGATCAAGGTCATGGCGCCGACCTCGGAATCGGTGAAAGTGTGGAAGTGAGCCGGTGTGCCGTCATGCTGGCTTCGTTCCGGCGGCTGCGTCGCGAAGGAAGGCCGTAACCGCAGTCGGTGTCATGCCATTCTTTGTTATCTGACTTGCGGTTAGCAACTTGTCAGGCCGCAGGCTGCGGACAGTGCCGCGATCTTGCGCAACGACGTAGAAATAGGGTTCACCTATCCGGTCGTCGCCCAGACAATAGCCGATGCGAACATGGGCCCCGCCGTTTGCCGGCGGCTTGCTGGGCACGACGACGATGGCCGCATGCATGGTTTCAGGTACGATCCAGACGCCGTCCGTCGCACCGAATTCTTTGGCCAAGCTATCCAGGATGCCAATCCCGGCGGAAAGCTGCCCAGTCAGATCTCCAAGTTCGGCCTCGTAGCTGTGCGGCGCATAAGATTCGCTGTCGCCGGACATGAGATCTGCGATCTCAAAGGGGAGCGTTTTCGAGAAACATTTGCGATCAACGCCGCGATGAAGTAGTTCAACCAGAATCCAGGCTTCTGTGGCGGCGGGGGTTCGATCTTCAGCGTCAAGAACGTGCGGGACCGGGCGGCCGTGCTCCATGAATTGAAGGTGCAGGTCCGGCAGCTTGAGTTCGAGCGTGAGGTGATCGCAAAACGGCTGGGTCGATAAAGAGCGTTTTTCGCTCAGCCATCGCAGCCGCAGGTTTTGGCGGTTGGGGTCGCTGGGAATGTAACTTTGTGACAGGCGAGCTAACCAAAGGGCCACGCTGTAGAATTGGCGGCGGGCTAAAGCCATCCGCGCGTTGCCGTCGGTCTCGTGTAGCGGCCTTGCGGGTTTCATTTTCGCCTCTCCTAGTTTCTGCATCAGGCAACGTCCTTGCCGTAGTAGAGGACCACAACGTGTTCGGCCTCTGCAAAGAAGAGCCAGCGCTCTGTGACGACGCCGACTGCTGTGGATACCACCGCGATCAGGGCGAGGATCAGGGACAGGCCGGGGCCAGTCAACAGCGACAGCACGAGGCAGGCCGCGGGGATGGCGAACAGGGCGAGCATCACCAATTGGCGTAGCTTCAGTGCGTGTTTACGGCCCACCTCATAGCCCATTTCACGCATGACGAAGTTGGCGCGCGAATGGGGCGGGTCGAGACTTCTGACCTTGCCGTAGGCACCAAGGCCCGTGGCCGATTCAGCGGTGTAGGTACGCGCTGCGGAGTCGATCGTTTCCCAATAGTTGGACTTCATAAAGTAGGCAACTACGATAGCTGCGAGCGCAAGACCGGTTGCCGAGGGCGGCATTCGCTCCTGAAGCAACCTGCCGATCAAATTGTGCAGGACGCCGCCGGTGGCGAGCCCAAGCACGATATAGAGCGGTGCGACGAGGGGCATGTGCCAAGCACGAATCGTCGGCAGGGACGCGTAGATCATGCCCGTACACCAGAGCGTGGCGACGGCACTTGCAATTGTGGCAAGCGCGAGCAGCCCCGTCAGTATGGGTCCGCCGATTTCAAACATCCACGCCAACCCGAGTAAGCCGGCGACTGGATAGGTGATGATCGCCAGCACACCTTCGCGCGAGAGCCAGGAGGTGCGCCATTGCGACATTGCCCGCCAGGCTCGCTCTGGCCGCCCCAGATGCAGTGTCGACGAGATCAGGCCAGCTGTAATCAGCGTGAAGGCCATGCCGAAAGCCAACAGCGCAGGCATCGTGCCCGGCGGTATGAAGCGGACGATAAGCGCGGAGGCCGCAAGCCAGACGAGCAGGCCGTAGCCTGCGCCGGATGCGGTCGTGAACAGAATTACCGAGTAGGCTGGATGCACGCCTCTCACTCCTTAGGTACGAAATCAGTCAGACAGGACGCGGTCGGCCCAAGCGAAGAACTTCGCGGAAACAGAACCGGCTTCCGTGCTCGTTGGTTTGATGCTAGCAACGACCGGCTTGGAAATTGCAGCAGCCGTGGCGTCCCGCTTGGCAGCCGTCGCGTCCCGCTTGGCGCGCGGGGGAAGATATTTGTTGGTCGGCTTGAAACCCATCTCTGGAAGAAGATCAAAACCTTCGCGCTGCGCGACGAGCTTCGACACATCGCTCTCGGGGTCACCCAGATCGCCAAAGTGGCGGGCACCCGTGGGACATGCCTTGACGCAGGCTGGTACGCGATCTTCGGGCTCGAAGGTCTCATTGTAGATCCTGTCGACGCACAGCGTGCACTTTTTCATGACGCCGTGGGAATAGTCATATTCGCGCGCTCCGTATGCGCAGGCCCACGAGCACAGCTTGCAGCCGATGCAGGTGTCGGGATCGACCAGGACGATGCCGTCTTCGGCGCGTTTGTAGGATGCGCCTGTCGGGCAAACGGTGACGCAGGCGGGTGTTTCGCAATGCAGGCACGAGCGCGGGAAATGCACGGTGCGCCCCGCCTCGCCTTCGCCCACCTCGTAGTTGTGAACGCGATTGAGCCAAGCGCCGTGCGGGTCAGCGCCGTAAACGTCGTGATCGCTGAGCGGGGCGGAGTAGCCACCGGCGTTCCATTCCTTACAGCTCGTTGCGCAGGCTTGACAGCCCACGCACGTATCGAGGTCGATGACGAGCCCAAGTTTCTTGCGTGTGATCTGAGGACGTGCGGTCATAGCGATGACTTTTCGACTGAATGGAGAACTACTTTTGCAGAGCCCGTTGCAACCATTCCGGGACGGGGAATTGCAGTCGTCACGGGGCACGCAATCGGCTCGAACCGAGGGAAGCATTCGTGGGCTTCATCGCCTCGTGCCTTCTCGATCCGGACCCGCAAATCATACCACGCTGCTTGCCCTGTGATCGGATCGGAGTTGGAAAAGCGGTAGCCGCCGCCTTGTTCCGGCAGCAACTCGTTGATCAGGTGATTGAGCAAGAAACCGGTGGTCGATTCCGGTGCGTCCTTGGACAGGCCCCAGGTCCCCGAGCGTTTGCCGATGGCGTTCCAGGTCCACACGGTGTCGGGGTTGACGCCGTCCATCAGCCGGACCTGGGCGCGGACCCGGCCGATATTGCTGATAATCCAGACCCAGCCGTCGTCGGCGATCCCCAGCTTCTTGGCGCGGTCGCGATGGATGTAGAGCCGGTTGTCGGCGGTGATTTGGCGAAGCCAGGCATTCTGAGATCCCCACGAGTGATACATATGCATGGGGCGTTGGGTGATCGCGTGCATCGGGAACGTATCGCCGTCGAGGGCCGCTTCTTCAAACGGCGGGTACCAGAACGGCAGCGGATCGAAATAGGTCTCGACGCGTTTGCGATGCCCGTCGGGCGGCTGTATTGCGCCATGACCTCGCGCTGCGGCGCGGAACGATTGCATGGGTTCAAGGTAGAGTTGAAACACGATGGGGTCGGCCGAGCCGGTGAAGCCGACCGACTTGGCCCATTCGAGGTAGGACTTGTTGGCGTGCTTATAGAACCTCTGGTCGGATTCCAGATGGTGGATGTGGAAGCAGCCGTTTTCAATGTAGCGTTTCAGTTGGTCAGGATTGGGCGCGCCCTTGCCATAGCTTTTTCCGTCGGCGCCGCGGAAACCGGCGAGCGGTCCGACGCCAGGTGTGCGCTCGTGATTGACGATATAGTC
The DNA here is from genome assembly GCA_031417455.1 of Hyphomicrobiaceae bacterium. GTDB lineage: Bacteria > Pseudomonadota > Alphaproteobacteria > Rhizobiales > Hyphomicrobiaceae > JANXVY01. The sequence goes on from JANOVN010000169.1 coordinate 7,962, forward strand.
TGCATAGCCACCAGGGTATTTGGGAGCACCCGCGTCGTTGACGAAGCCCGGCAGATTGAGCCGCGCGCCGATATCGAGCAGAACGCTTTGGAAGCCCCTCACATCGCGATCTGGTTCGACGACGGGTTGGCGGATGCTATCGGCTGCAGCGTCAGGATCAGAAATCGGGCGGTCGAGCATCGAGATGCAATCCCAGCGCTCCAGATAGGTTGTGTCTGGCAAGATGAGATCGGCATAGCCGACCATTTCGGATGCGTAGCTGTCGGAGTAGATGATTTTCGGGATTTTGTACGCGCCGGTCGCTGGGTCTTTTGCGGTCAGGCTGTCGAGCACTGAAACCACGTTCATCGACGAGTTCCAGCTCATGTTGGCCATATACATGAACAACACGTCGATGCCGTAGGGATCATGAGCGGCGGCATTGGTAATGACCATATGCATCAGGCCATGGGCCGCAATAGGGGCGTCCCACGAGTAGGCTTTATCAATGCGCTCAGGGTTGCCCTGTGAATCGACGAGCAGATCGGCAGGGCTCATCGGGAACCCAAGCGGGGGTCCTGGCAACGGCGTATTGGGCTTGACCGTACCGCTTTTGCCAGCCGGACGGTTAGGCGGCGGCGCGGTCTTTGGGAACGGCGGTTTGTAGCGGAATCCACCGGGACAATCGATGCTGCCGAGCAGAATTTGCAGGACGTGCAGCATGCGACAGGTATGAAAACCGTTTGAGTGGGCGGAGATGCCTCGCATCGCGTGCATCGATACCGGACGGCCAATCGTCTTTTCGTGGTGCTGACCAAAAGTATCGGTCCAGGGGATGTCGAGTTCAATCTGCTCTTGGAAGGCCGTGTGAGCGAGTTCGGCGGCGAGGCGGCGGATCGTTTGGGCCGAAACGCCAGTGATCTGCTCGGCCTTTTCGGGCGAATACTCCGGCGACAGCAAACGCTCGACGAGCAATTGAAACGATGGGCGAGCGGTGCGCCCGTCGTCGAGCTTGAACTCTCCTGAAAGGGCCAACGACTGCCCTGCCGAGCCAGCCGAAGTCACGAGGCCGGTTACTTTGTCATAAGCCATCGGCTTGCCGTATTCGTCGCGGGCGAACATGCCGTCCTGCGCATTGCCGGCATCGTCAGTTACCAGCCACGCGGCATTGGTATAGCGGCCGAGATAATCGAGATCGACCTGTTCGGTGGCCAACAACTCGTGGATGATGGCGGCGACCAGCATGCCGTCAGTGCCGGGGCGGATACCGACCCATTCATCGGCGATGGCGTTATAGCCGGTGCGCACGGGATTGATCGACACGATCTTGACGCCGCGGGCTTTGAGCTTGCCGAGTGCCATCTTCATCGGGTTGGAGGCGTGATCTTCGGCCACGCCGAACAGCATGAAGTACTTGGTGCGGTCCCAATCGGGTTCACCGAATTCCCAAAACGATCCGCCGAAAGTGTAAAGGCCGGCGGCGGCCATGTTGACGGAGCAAAAGCCGCCGTGGGCTGCGAAGTTGGGCGTGCCGAATTGCTGGGCAAACCAACCCGTGAGCGCCTGGCTTTGGTCGCGACCTGTGAAAAAGGCGAGCTTTTTAGGATCGGTATTGCGGACTTCACCCAACCAGCCTGTTGCCAGCGTCAACGCCTCGTCCCAGGAAATTTCCTTGAACTCGCCCGAGCCGCGCTCGCCGACGCGCAATAGGGGTGATTTCAGACGCGCGGGCGAATAGTGCTGTTGAATTCCAGCGGAACCCTTGCCACACAGCACGCCTTTGTTGACGGGGTGCGCCTTGTTGCCCTCGATGTAGCGAACCGTTCCATCCTTGAGATAAACCTTAATTCCACAGCGGCACGCGCACATGTAGCAAGTGGTTGTCTTGATTTCGTCTGCGGCGGGGGTCGATAGCGCAATCGGCCGGTCGTCACTCTTCATCGCCTCACACCTCCACAGGATTCAGTATTTATTCTCAAGGGGCTGATATCCTCTCGACGACGAACTGATTGCAAATTCAACCTGCATCCACCAACGCCTCGTCTCCGCTACGCGCGAATATTGCAATTTTCGAGTGTGTTTTACGTGCTGTGGGCCAAATGGTCGCAAAACGCACTCCATGTAAATTTCGTTTCATCTATCAACCGATTGAGCCGACAAAAGCGACCGCTCATCAATTCATGGCTCATGATGTGGACCGGCGGGGGAAATTGCCCCCCCGTATTGCCTCAACTGAAAATGTCACCCAAGCGCAGCGCTTGGTTGGGTCGGGTCGCACGCAGTCGTCCCGACCGGGACGACGCGGGACCGCAAGCCGGTGCGAACGGGCGTTTCGGCTGGATCTTGATCCGTCCCCAGCCCATGCCCTACCGGCTGCTGAAGTTGACCGAGCATAGTGCGTAATAATACCAAACCGCATAAGTACTGACT
>JANOVN010000170.1:0-11596 GCA_031417455.1 Hyphomicrobiaceae bacterium
CACGCCGTATTCATAGCCGGCAAAATACAGCCCTGACACCAGGAGCGGCGCCGTAGGTGCTCTCTACCAATTGCGGGACTACCCGCGCGCTTGCCGCGCTGCTCCGCCCCTCGCCTTTCATGACTTCGGGCTTGCTGCCGCGATGCGCCAATTTGCGTCTTGTTCGCAAACACTGAACTACCTGTTATGGGGTCTCTCGTCTTTGACCGCAGAAAGCTCCCCGCATGTCCACGCCGAACTTGTTCTCCCCCCTCGTCATCGGACCGATCACGGTGCCCAACCGCATCGCGGCCGCGCCCATGTGCCAGTATTCAGCCAACGACGGCGCGGCCTCCGATTGGCACATCCAACACTTGATGCAGCTCGCCATGTCTCGCGCCGGGCTTGTCGTTCTCGAAGCGACCGGCGTCGAACGGATCGGTCGCATCACCCACCATTGCCTCGGCCTCTACACCGATTTGAACGAAGCAGCACTCGCCCGCGCGCTGGACGCCGCCCGCCGCGTCGCCGATCCAGGCACCAAATGGGGCATCCAACTTGCCCACGCCGGCCGCAAAGCGTCGACCAATGTTCCCTGGCTCGGTGGCTCATCGCTGACCGCCAACGAGGATGCCTGGACGACGGTTGCCCCCTCCGCAGCAGCGTTTGGCCGCTACGCAACGCCCGCAGCCCTCGACACCGCCGGTATGGACCGCGTCAAAGCAGCCTTCGTTCAGGCAGCCGTCCGCAGCGCTCGCCTCGGCTTCGACGTCATCGAACTGCACGCAGCCCACGGCTACCTGATCCATCAGTTCCTGTCGCCGTTGTCCAACCACCGCACCGACGAATATGGCGGCAGTCTCGCAAACCGGATGCGCTACCCGCTCGAAGTTGCCCGCGCCATCAAAGCCGTGATGCCAGCCCATATGGCGCTGGGCGCACGCATCACCGGGTTTGAATGGGTCCAGGCGGATCCTGGCATTCCAGGAAGCGGCGGCATCGACGTGGCCGAAGCCACCGCGTTTGCCAACGCGCTCCAGGCCGAAGGCGCAACATATGTTTGCGTCACCACTGGCGGCAACGTCGCCCAAGCCCAGATCGCGGTCGGTCCCAACTATCAAGTGCCGTTCGCCGCTGGCGTCAAAGCTGGATCGACCATCGTCACCCGCGCCGTCGGCATGATCGCTGATCCCCAGCAGGCCAACGACATCATCACGTCGGGCCAAGCCGATCAGGTAGCCCTCGCCCGCGCCTTAATCGATAACCCGCGCTGGGTCTGGCACGCCGCCGAAAAACTCGGCGCTTCGATCTCCTACCCGCCCCAGTACGAACGCGCCTCGGCGAAGTTGTGGACCGGAGCAGCGCTTGCGCGACCAATTTAACGAGTGCAGCGCTTGCGCGACCAATTTAACGAGAGCAGCGCTTGCGCGACCCAGCTAAAGCGAACCGTGCTAGCGCGACCCGCGTATTGCGCCGTTTTGGCCGGTGCGGTGCAATACGCTGCGCTATTGCACCCTACAATGGGTCCGCCGCGAAATTGACGCGCATATATGCTATTCTACCAGCGCTTCATTTCGAGGGCTGAACATGGTTGCGATTGTCCTGGTGCTGTTCGTCGCGACGCTTCTTGTGGCGCTGCCGCAGTTTTGGGTCCACAACACGATCGAACGCCATGCTGGCGACCGCCCCGACATCGGCGGCACCGGCGCTGAATTCGCACGCCACGTCCTCGACGGCATGAAGCTCCACCACGTCAAGGTCGAGGAAACCGAGCAGGGCGATCACTACGACCCCGAAGCCCGCGCCGTCCGGCTCCAGAAGCGGTTCTACGCCGGACGTTCGGTGTCGGCGGTGGCGATTGCCGCCCACGAAGTCGGCCACGCCATGCAGCACGCCGTCGAACTGCCGATGTTTGCGCGAAGGCAAGCACTCGCCAAACAGGCACACGTCTTCGGCATGATCGCACAGGCGTTCCTGTGGTCGGCCCCGTTGCTCATGATTTTGAACAAGAGCGCCGCTGCCCTGATCCTCAACGTGGTCGGCTTCGGCGGCATGGCCCTGCTCTCGTTCTTCCTCCAGGTGACGACGCTGCCGGTCGAGTTCGACGCAAGCTTCAACCGCGCGCTCCCCTTGCTCGAACGCGGCCAGTTCCTCAAGCCCTCCGACCTAGGTGCCGCCCGCCAGCTCCTGCGCGCCGCAGCCTACACCTACGTCGCAGCGCTCATCCGCTCCGTCCTGACTATTCCCGGCCTCGGCCGCCTCCCTCGCGTCTGATCCGAAAGCCCCGCGATGATCCTCACCCTCATTTTGACGCTCATCGTCGGATCGGCGTGGCTTGCGGTGGCCGTACTGCCATACGCCGCCGCCGGTCTGGCGACGCGTTCCATCATGGCCATCAACAGTCACTTGGACCGCGACGAGACGTGGATTGCCCGCAGGGTGCCGCAAGGCTGGGCCGCTCGCCTGCTCGATCTGCCGCTGATCGTCTTGCTAGGAATTCCTCTCGTGCTCGGCCTCTGGGCCTTTTTCGGCATCCTCGACGAGGTGGCCGAAGGTGACCGCATCGTCGACTTGGACAGAATCGTGTTCGAGTACCTCAAAGGGCTCCGCAGCGCCCCATTCGACCGCGTTATGATCGCCGTCACCGGCCTGGGAGATGCATACGTCGTGATGCCGGTGACGCTCGCCGGGCTCTTGGCGCTGGCCGTCTTCAAATGCTGGCGCGCCGCCCTCTATCTGATCACGGCCACGGCAGGGGCCGCTATCTTCGTCGCCGGCGTCAAGCGCTTCATCCAGCGCCCGCGTCCCGTCTCGATTTACGATGGCCTCGCCGAATACTCGTTCCCGAGCGGCCACGCCTGCATGAGTGTCGTGCTCTATGGCTTCCTCGCAATACTTCTCATCCAGACAGCAACACCGGCATGGCGGCGCGTCGCAGCATTTGCAGCGCTCGTGCTCATCGCCATGATCTCGTTTTCACGGATTTACCTCGGCGCGCACTGGCTTTCGGACGTCGCAGCCGGCCTTGCCTTCGGCGTCGCCTGGGTCGCGCTGCTGACGATCCTGTACCTGCGCCACGATGCCAAAGCGCCTCCCGCGGCAGTCTTTGCCTGCGTGCTGCTGGCAGCCTTCGCAATCGCGGGCTATATCCACACCACTCGCGACGCAGCCAACCAAGCCAGCCGCTACGCGCTCCCAGACATCAAGTCGAAAACCCATCCATGAACCAGTTGAAGAACCAGCCCTATTACGTCCGATTGGGATACGCTGTCGCGGGCATCAAAGCCGTCTGGCGACGTGAAAGCAGCTTTCGCATCGAATGCGGGATCGCACTTGCGACGATCCTCGTCATGATCGTGCTGCAACCGGGCTGGCTTTGGGCAGCAATCATTGCTCTCGCTATCGGCTTGGTGTTCGCGCTTGAACTGGTCAATTCCTCGCTCGAATACCTGATCGACCATGTCCACCCCGACTTCGCCGAAGCGATTGGCCTGGCCAAGGACGCGGCGGCAGGGGCCGTGCTCTTGGCCAGCCTCGGCGCCCTCGCCGCCGGCTTTATGATGCTGGCGGCGACTGTGAAATTCTAACTACCCCTTAAAAACCCCAAACCGCATGCCCAGATAGCTGACGACCATCGAGGCGACGGAGGAGGCCACCAGCGCCACCTCTGGCGCAATCGAGGGCAACGCCAGCAGGATCCCCGCATAGATCGCGTAGTTGACCCCGGCAGCACCCCAGGCAACCGTGGCATAGCGGCCGAACTCACGCAGCGACGGCGCGGTCTTGACCGCAAACGTCAAATGCCGGTGGCACGTCCATGCAACGACCATCGCAATCGCAATTGCGATCGGCCGGGCCACGAAAGCCGATAATCCGAATCCACGCGTTAGCAGCGAGGTCATCCCGGCGTCGACCGCCAGCGCAATGAGACCTGACGCTAAAAATCCAGCGCCGTGCCGCGCTAAACTTTGCTCGCCGGTTGCGATTGGCTGCGTTGGCTCGACTGGCGTCATGACGTGCCCAACCATGCTTCGTTCCAGGCAATCGGATCCCCGCTTGCGCTGCGTTGCAGCCTCCAGATCGGTTCGGGAAATCCACCCCGCAGCAGGAAATCGAACTCCCGTTGCCGCCGCTCGGTTACCCGATCGAGCCGGATCAACTCGTCATCGACGAAGCCGGGATGGCACATGACCATGTGGCGCGAACCCATCGCCGCGCACGCAGCGGTAAAGTCGGCGGTCACCGTTGCCGCCGCGAAATCTGTCACGCCGCTGAACCCTTCGTTGATGCCAAAGCCCGCCCGCTTTGCGGCCCCTCCAAACCCTAGGGACAGCGTCGACAGCGTAACGGCCTTGAAACCCGACCGGCCGCGCAACACGTTCGAGGTCACAGTATCGCAAGGATCGCGCAGCAAAGGTCGCCGCGGGGAATATCCATAACGCTTGGTCAAGACATCGAGCACAGCGGCGCGAACACCCGGCAGCGCATGCACATGTTGATGTCCGTCGATGTGGTCGGGCGCAAACCCCATCTCCAACTCGAACGCCGTCAGTTGCCGCTCGATTTCGGCCCGCACGTCGTCTTTGGCGATTCGTCCCGTCAAAGCCCGCGATGTCAGCTGGGAAATGCTCGGAAACTGCCGGTCCGGCGCAAATGCCGGCATCACGCCAAGAGGCACCCCCAGCGTGAGGTTGAGATGCAGCCCAGCGGCGATCTTGCCCCGGGCCCGCGCCAGCCAGGTCGCATGTGATGGCCAATGCCGCGAGGTCGTCATTGCGCTGGTCGCCGACAACCGGCCAGCCTCCGCCAGCTCGATGATGGCCCGTGAGACCCCGTTCGTCATGGCAAAATCGTCGGCGCACAGCATGACCCCGCAGGTGGGCGGCAACGTAGCTGGCTCGCTGGGCGCGTCCTCAGTCATGGCGTTTTGTGTCGGGCTCACGCCGCACCTTGCCAATTTCCTCGCCAATCAAATAAAGCGGGCGGCGTTTGACCTCATCGTAGATGCGCCCCAGATATTCACCGATCACGCCAAGCGAAATCAGCTGAATCCCGGCAAAGAACATGATCGAGATGATGAGGGTCGGAAAGCCGGCCGTATCGACGCCAAACAGCAGCGTCTTGATCAAGAAAAACACAATGTAGCCGAAAGCAAACAGCGATACCGCAAGTCCGAGCACCGACCAGACCCGCAGCGGCAGCGTTGAAAACGAGGCCAGCCCATCGATTGCAAACCGCGCGAGCCGCCGCAGACTCCACTTCGATCCGGTCCCGTCCATCCGCTCGGTCACTTCAAACGGCACGGCGAGGACGGAGTACCCGATCCAGGCATACAGACCCTTATTGAACCGCGCCCGCTCACCGAGTTTGTTGAATGCGTCCAGCGCCCGGCGGCTGAACAGCCGGAAGTCACCCGCGTTTTCATGAAGTTTGGTGCCCGACAAGAACCCGAACAGCCGGTAGAACATCACCGAGAATATGCGCCGAAAAGGGCTGTCGGTCTTTCGGTCGCGGCGCGCGCCATAAACAATGTCGTGACCCGCCTTCCAGCCGGCAATGAATTCGGCGATAACCTCAGGCGGATGCTGTAGATCGCCGTCCATCAACACGGCCACGTCGCCGCTGGCGCAGCGCAAACCCGCTGTAACGGCTATCTCTTTGCCGAAGTTGCGGCTGAGTGAAAGTGTCTTGACGCGCGGGTCGCGTGCATGAGCCGCCCTCAATGCGGCAAGCGTGCCATCGACCGAGCCGTCATCGACGAACACGATTTCGAATTCAGCCCCTGTCCCCTCAAGCACGGGCACGAGCCGAGCGAGAAGCGCGCCAATCCCAAGCTCCTCATTGAAAACCGGCACGATGACGGACAATGTCCAGCGTCCGGCCCCGCGCGGTGCCGCAGGTTCGCCATCCAAAGGGATTGCGCGATCCTCATCCATAACGATGTGCCGTTCCTTATGTGTTTTCCGGCCTAAAGACCGCCCAATGTGGTCTTTAGGCCATTGCCACGCCGACTTGTCCACCCCCACAGAGCGAGCATGAACGCAACACCGCCCATTCCGGGCTGCATTCAGTGTCGCAAGGCGCTCATCCTGTCGACATAAGGCTTGCGCGAACGCTCCAACCGGCGGATCACAGCGCCACGTTAACGAACGCCAGTCCGCATTGCGTTTATCCAAGCCGCATTCCGTTTATCCAAGCCAAACTTCGCCAATGCAAGGACGACCATGAAAATCTGTATGATCGGCGCAGGCTATGTGGGCCTAGTCTCTGCAGCCTGCTTTTCCGAATTCGGTTGGACAGTGACTTGCGTCGACAACGACGAGAAGCGCGTGGCCGATCTAAAGGCTGGCAAATCACCTATCTATGAGCCCGGCCTGGATGACCTCCTTGAACGCAATATCAAAGCCCGCCGCATCATCTTCACGAGCGACTTAGGCCCCGCCGTCAAAGAAGCCGATGTCGTATTCCTAGCCGTCGGCACCCCGATGCGCCGCGGCGATGGCCACGCCGACCTGTCCTACGTGTTTGCAGCTGTCGCCGATCTGGCCCCCCACCTGTCGGGTTTCACGGTCATCACGACCAAATCCACGGTCCCGGTTGGCACCAGCCGCGAAATCGAAAACCGCCTCAAGGAATTGGCCCCCAAGGCCGATTACGCGGTCTGCTCCAATCCCGAGTTCCTGCGCGAAGGCTCGGCCATCCAGGACTTCACCCACCCCGACCGCATCCTCGTCGGCACCGATAACGCCCGCGCCCGCGTGGTCATGGAAAAGCTTTACAAGCCGCTCGCCATCCGCAAGTCGCCGCTGATGTTTGTTTCCCGCGAAAGCGCCGAATTGGCGAAATACGCCGCCAACGCTTTCCTTGCGCTCAAGGTCAGTTTCATCAACGAAGTCGCCGATCTTTGCGAAGCGGTCGGTGCCGACGTCCAGGAAGTCGCGTCCGCGATAGGCAAGGACCGCCGCATCGGCGACAAGTTCCTCCATCCAGGCCCCGGCTACGGCGGTTCGTGCTTCCCCAAGGACGTCTCGGCTCTCATCCGCACCGGACGTGAAAACCGCGCCCAGCTTTCGATCATCGAGCAGGTCGAGCGCGTCAACACCGAGCGCAAAATCGCCATGGCAAGCCGCATCGAGCACGCGCTCGGCGGTTCGGTGCGCGGCAGGACGGTTGCGATCCTTGGCGTCACCTTCAAGCCCAACACCGACGACATGCGCGACGCCCCAAGCCTCGTCATCGTGCCGATGCTCCAGGAGCGCGGCGCAACGGTCCGTGCGTGCGATCCCCAAGGCCAGAAGCATGGCGCACCACTCTTGCCGGGCGTGACGTGGTGCCAAGACCCCCTCGAAACCGTCACAGGTGCCGATTGTTTGGTCGTCCTCACCGAATGGAACGAGTTTCGCGCGCTAAACCTCGAAGCGGCCAAGTCATTGATGACTGGTAACGCCATCGTCGATCTGCGCAACGTCTTCGACCCCGCCTCGGCCCGCGAGCAGGGGTTTACGTACACCGGGATCGGGCGAGCGTGAGGGCCACTCCCTCTCCCCGTTGCCCTTCGCAACGGGGAGAGGGACGGGGTGAGGGGCGGCCACGAGTCCGCTTTGTCGTTTGTCTCAACCGCAGCGATGCCCTATGTTCATCGGACGAGAGCCCAGAGAGCCGATCCGCATGACCAAAATCGAAGAAATCAAAGGCGCTATTGCGACGCTGCCCGACGCTGAGAAGTCCGAACTTAAGCGTTGGCTCGACGAGATCGATGCCCAATTGTTCGACGCAAAGATCGAAGCCGACGCCGCATCCGGCAAACTCGATGACCTGATCGCCAAAGCACGCGCGAACTACAAGGCCGGTCGCCAAACACCACTTTGATCGGAAAGATGCGTGGCCCACAGCGCTGATCCTGACTTCTGGCGGCTCTATCGCGCGCTACCCCGCTCAGTGCAAGAACGCGCCGACAAGGCTTTCGAGCTTTTGAGGCATTCATCTCCAGAGCGCAGTCCTGGCGCGGGAGCGCGAGGGCGCGCAGCCTTCGCTTAACGCTCGACCCACTTACCCCGCCGCCCGCTTGTCTCGCACGAGCTTCATGATCCGGGGCGTCAAAATGAGCTGCATCGCAAGATCGAGCTTGCTGCCGGGGATGACGATAGAGTTCGCCCGCGACATGAAGCTGTCGTGGATCATCGCCAGCAGATGCGTGAAATCGACGCCTCGCGGGTCGCGAAACCGGATCACGACCATCGATTCATCTGGTGTCGGAATCCAGCGCGCGATAAACGGATTGGACGTATCGACCGTCGGAATCCGCTGAAAATTGATGTCCGTCTCGGTGAATTGCGGGCAGATGTATTTGATATAGTCCGGCATCCGTCGCAGGATCGTCTGCGTAACAGCCTCGACCGAATAACCACGCCCTTCCTTATCGCGGCGAATCTTCTGAATCCATTCCAGATTGATGACCGGCACGACCCCGATCTTCAAGTCGGCATATTGAGCAAGGTTGTGCGTCCCCGATACCAGTGCACCGTGTAACCCCTCATATAACAGCAGGTCTGTGCCGCGTTTCATGTCCTCCCACGGCGTGAACGTCCCGGCCGGTACGCCGGCGGCCTCTGCCGCAGGCTTGCTATGAAGATAGCGCCGCGTCCGCCCCTGGCCGTTCTCGCTGTAGGACTTGAACGTCGCCTCCAATTCGGCAATGAGATTAGCTTCAAGTCCGAAATGGCTGAATGTTTGATTGCCCTCCGCCGCCGCTGTCGCAATTGCCTGCTTCATTTCGGCCCGGTTATAGCGGTGATAGGAATCACCTTCGATAAAGACCGCATCGACGCGCTCGCGCCGGAATATCTGATCGAACGTGTTTTTGACGGACGTCGTGCCAGCCCCCGATGAACCGGTAACAGAAATGATCGGATGATTGATCGACATGGATGTCCGTGTGTTGGTCTATGGTGGTGGCGCACCTCGCACTTTAGTCTAATAATGCCGGGAAAATCGAGAAGCAACACGCGACTGTTGCGTGTTCCTGCAACTCAGAGCGCACTTGCCTCGACGGCGAACCGCACGCCGTGTTAGGCGAACTATGAGTAACGGAAGGATCTCCACGATGCGTGAGGCGCAACTGATGAATACGGTGCTGGCCTACGGCGGCGAAGGCGCTAAGCCCGAACCAGCCAAGACCAAACCGGAGGAAAAGCCCGCCGAGAAGAAAGATGGCGATAAGCCCAAAGCCGATAAGCACTAGGAAGCAAGCAATGCCTGTCCGCCCACTCGTCATCGCACCGTCCATCCTGTCGGCTGACTTTTCGCGTCTCGGCGAAGAGGTCCGCGCCACAGATCAAGCGGGTGGCGACTGGATCCACTTGGACGTGATGGATGGCCACTTTGTCCCCAATATTACGTTTGGCCCCGCAGTCATCAAAGCCATCCGCGGCGCGAGCAAAAAAATCTTCGACGTCCACCTGATGATCGCCCCCGCCGACGCCTATCTGGCAGCCTTTGCCGACGCGGGCGCCGACGTCATCACCGTCCATGCCGAAGCAGGCCCCCACCTCGACCGCTCGCTGCAATCCATCCGCAACCTTGGCAAGAAAGCAGGCGTCGCGCTCAATCCCGGCACGCCAGAAAGTGCCATCGAATACGTCCTCGACCGCCTCGATCTCGTCTGTGTGATGACGGTAAACCCCGGTTTCGGTGGTCAAGCTTTCATCCCCGCCATGGTCGAAAAAGTCCGCAGGATCAAAGCGATGATCGGCAACCGCCCTATCGACATCGAGGTTGACGGCGGCGTCACGGTCGAAACCGCCCCCCTCGTCACAGCTGCCGGTGCGAATATTCTCGTCGCCGGTAACGCCGCCTTCAAAGGCGGCCCCAACGCCTACTCCGCCAACATCGCTGCGATCCGCGCCGCCGCGCAGACGGCGGTCTAAATTCCGGTCTCGGCCCTCTCATGAACGTCATCCCAGCGAAGGCTGGGATCCAAGCAACCATCAGATTGAGCGAGTACTTTACCCAATACCTTCCCCCGGCGCGTAGGCGTTGAGCGCGAACGCATGCACCCGTTTGCCCACCAAATCCCCAAGTACTTCGTTGACCATGCGATGGCGCTCCACCCGCGACTTACCCGCAAACGCTTCCGCCACGATCAACACCCTGAAATGGCTCTCCCCCGTCCCCGGCGACGACCGGTGACCCGCATGCAATTCGCTTTCGTTGATGACATCGAGCCGCGTTGGCCGCAGGCCGATGATCAACTTTTCACGCATCTCGGCTTCAACACTCATCACGGCCTCCAAAAAATCATAACACGTGCATAGAAGAACGCTTGCCCTGTGGCCGTCATGTTCTGCGACGCAGTTTCACTCAACAGCGGCCTTGTGCAACCCCCTCCCTTGCGACCATACTTATCGGCCATGAAAAACACCTCCAAATACTTCGACAGCATTCGCGTCAGCGGTAACAAGCGCGCGAAGACCGAAACGCCCCAGCCCGTCGATCGCTCGCCGTGCGAATGGAAGGGCTGCACCAAGCCCGGCGGCCACCGCGCGCCCAAGGGCCGTGGCCGCGACGGCGAATTCTTCCTGTTCTGCGTCGAGCACGTGCGCCAATACAACGCCACGTACAACTACTTCGACGGCATGAGCGACGATCAGGTCGAAGACTTCCGTAAGGACGCCATGACCGGCCACCGCCCGACCTGGAAAGTCGGCGCGAACGCCTGGGCCCACGGCACCCGCGAAAATTCATCGCATGGCGACCCCGAGCCGATGAAGGACACAACTGGCACCGCCTCGCGCCAGAAGGACCCGCACGCCTTCTTCGCGACCCGCGCCAAAATGGCCCGCGAGGAAGCCAAGGAAGCCCGCCGAAAGCTGCGGCCGCTGGAGCGCAAGTCGCTCGACACCTTGCAACTCAAGGACAGCGCCACCAAAGAAGAGATTAAGTCGCGTTACAAGGAACTGGTCAAGGAACACCACCCGGACGCCAACGGCGGCGACCCCCGCTCAGCCGATAAGTTGCGCGAAGTCATCCAAGCCTATAACTTCCTCAAGCAGGCTGGCATGGCATAGGCGGGATTTCGGAAAAGTGTACTTGCGGTTTTCCGTGAAAATCCCGCTAAAATAAGTAGGACGTTCTTAGGCTGGCCCCCACATTCAATCGGACACCATTATCGATGCGCGCTGAAGCCCAGATCAAGGCCGGAATCACCCCCACAGTCGTTCCGGACCTGATGATTTCCGTCCGTCAGTTGTTTGGCATCGACAGCGACCTTGAAGTGCCGGGCTACTCCAAGACGGCCGAGAACGTCCCCGATCTCGACCCCGATTACCTGTTCAACCGCGACGTGACCTTGGCGATCCTGGCTGGCTTCAAGCACAATCGCCGCGTCATGATCCAGGGCTACCACGGCACCGGCAAATCGACGCACATCGAGCAAGTCGCCGCCCGCTTGAACTGGCCGTGTATCCGCGTCAACTTGGATAGCCACGTTTCCCGTATAGACCTCGTCGGCAAGGACGCCATCGTGCTCAAGGATGGCAAGCAGGTGACCGAGTTCAAGGAAGGCATCCTTCCCTGGGCGCTGCAGAATAACGTCGCCATCTGCTTCGACGAGTATGAC
>JANOVN010000171.1:0-5929 GCA_031417455.1 Hyphomicrobiaceae bacterium
GCGCGCGCCATGACGCGGGCGATCCGCATTACCCGCGACGCGGTGCTCAATCAGATTGCTTCCGATCACTCGCTCGCCGACCACTTGAGCCACAAATTGGCCCGCAGACTCGACGCAATGTCGCGACAACTGCGCGAGATCGACGACACGTTCGCCATGATCGATGAGCCGTTCTTCCCTGCGATTGCAAGAACTTCGCCCCTTGGCCAGGGTGTGCAGGTCCACTAATTCTGGCATCCAACACACAATACGGGCGGACCGGGTTGGTTTGCAGCGCTCATTTTTTTTGGAAAATTGTAGACAAGAAAAAGCCCAACCCCGGGGGGAGGGGTTGGGCCATGTGCGCATTAGCTGCGCAAAGCGCCGGGAGGGAATCCGGCGCTGCGAGCGTTACCTTTGGCGAGACGGGGCGCTCAGCCAATTTGTTTTCGGTAACGCCGCATCTTCAATATAGGCGAGAATTGCAGGATTTAAATAGGCAAATTTCGCACTTATCACGCAAATGTTACCAATTGTTGCCGACAACCGTTCGGAGAGGCCTTATTTGGCTTCGACTCAAGCCGTCATGGCGACGACTTGGGGAGCCCTACCGGCTTGATTTTAAACAGTTCTGGGTCGAGCTGGTCGGTTTTGTTCAAGTCCGAGACTTCGACTCGCGTGTCCAGGCCCTGCGCGTCCGATGTAACCCATTCTTTCAACTCAAGATCTGGCTTTGTCGTGAAGAACAACTTGATCCGGCCTGGCGCTTCGGGACTTTTGTCCTGCAAGGCGAGTACGATGAGGTCGGCGTCGCTCTGGACTTCGATGATTTTCGCGTCACGGATCAGGTCAACGTCTTTACGGAGCAGTAGTCGGAAGGCCGTCTGGTCCAGCGCGATGCGATCTTCGGTGTTGATGTCGAGGTCCTGGACGGCGAGATACTGACCGTCGGAAACGATGACCTGTTTGGATGGCAGAGCATAGTCGAAGCGGAAGCGGCCCGGGCGCTTGACGTAGAACTTGCCCTTCATGCGCTTCTTGTCGGCGCCGGTCTGCAGAAACGAACCTTTGAGGTTTTCAAGTTTGCCAAAATAGCCGCCGACCTTGTTGACCAATTCGGTCTGCTTTTCATCGAGCGCAATCCCCGACGTTCCATTGGACGGCGCGACTTGGGCGTTCCAGGCGGAGCCGTTGGCGGTGGCAGGAGGGTTGGCTGCGGGCGCTGAAGGTGCTGGAGGCGCCGACGGAGTGGAAGGCTTGGCGTCCTGTGCGACGACGGACGACGACGCCGCGCCCATGACTGCGGCTACCAGAGCCAGGCTTGCGACCCAATTTGCTTTCGATTTCATGCTGTCCTGCATCTTGCCCCGCCAAAGCATCGTTTCTTGCGCCTGTGTCTAGCAGACGTAGTCCCTCGCTGTAGCGGATTAGTGCGAACATTGCGACGAGATAGAGGCGTTCCGCTGGGCAATGCGGGGTGAGACACATTTATCTTGATCGCGATCATGCGGCGGGGGGAAGCCCCGGCAAAGGGCGCGTTGAATTTTTTTTCCACACGAAGGTGTAACAAAATCTCAACCGGGGCCGAATTGCAAAATGCCGTGACTGTGAAATCCGCTTGGTGCCAACTATGTGCATGGCGTTGGAACAGTTTGTTGGGACAAAATATCATGCGCTCTTGGCTGGTGGCCGCCGGTTTCGTTTGCCTTTCGTTTTGGTCGGCGGTCGGCTTACGGGCGCAGGATATGCTCGATCAGGTGGATTTGAGTTCGGCTGCGTTCACAAAGGCTGAGATGACCCGCGGCGATATCGAAGGGGGAATTGCCAAGCTGGCACCAGGGGCCACGCTCGATTTGTCCAACAAGAGCCTCAACGGTCTTGACCTGTCCGGGCTCGACCTGCGCCGCACGAACCTTCAGTCCGCCCGCCTCAACAAGGCGAAGCTTGCGGGTGCCAATCTTTCAGGCGTCAATTTCGACCAGGGGTGGGCGCTTGGAGCCGATGTGAGCGGGGCCAATTTCTCATCCGCTCGTCTTTTTGGCACGCAGCTCGTTGGGGCCATGGCCGACCGGGCAGACTTTTCGAATGCGCGGTTTGCCGGGGATCTCTCCAAGGCGAGCTTGATTGGTGCGCGTTTTGACGGCGCAGATCTTTCAGCCGACATGAAAAACCAGTCGATGGGCCTGATGCGCGGTGTATTTAAGAGCGCAAACCTGAGCGGGGCGTCGTTCGTGAAGGCAAACCTGTCGCGCGTCGTGTTGGAGTTTACGTCGCTGACGGATGCGGACCTGTCGGGCGCGCGGCTCGACGGCAGCGAGCTTGCCGGTGCCAATCTGACGGGAGCGAATGTGGAGGGGACGAACTTCGACAACGCCGATGTGACGTCGGCCCGCATCGGGGCAATGAAAAATGCCGGTAAGGCGGTCAATCTGGAGAAGGTCAAGAACGGCGATAGGGCGTTTTTGAACTAAGCTTCCACCCACCCTTACTCTTTTTCGAGAATTTACATTCGCGTGCGGAAGATAGCTTGCACTTAATCATGACGTGAGCTTACTCTAGCTGTTGGGCTGTCGAGGCATTAGCTAGCGGCAAGTTCGGTGAGCGTGGGGTGAGTATCATGGTTGTGTGGCGGCGGTGTGCGGTGGCCGTGTTTTGCGCTGTGGCTGGAGCGGCGCAGGCTGCCGAACCTTTAGCACCCAGCAGCGTCCTTGCCCCAAATACCGCGCAGGCCACAACGCCCCAAGTTCTATTGCCCGATAGCGTCGAAGCGCGAATTAAAGTCGCGCTCGAAGCTGCGAAACCGGGTGCAGGCGGCAAAGGCTATGCGGGCGAGGCTGACGATCTGGCGGCCGCCAAAGCGTTCTATGCCCAGCGGAATTATTTGCCGTTGTGGGTCTCCAAGGCGGGGCTTACGGCTGGCGGCGCGAGCGTCATCGGGGAGATTGGGCGCGCCGATGACTGGGGTCTCAAAGCCGCCGACTTCGCAGTGACTGGTGTTAAAGATGGAGCCATGTCGGGATCTGCGAACCCCGCCGAGGTTGAGGTTGCCATTGCGCGCGCGGCTCTGAAGTATGTCCGCTTTGCCCGCGGCGGCCGCATTCCCGATCCAGGCAGCGAATTGAGCGGCTTCATTGATCGCAAGCCACAGATCATTGCGCCGCAGTCCACCCTCGAACAACTGGCGGCGGCGACAGCGACTGACGAACTGTTGCGCGGTTTTCATCCCCAGCACGTGCAATTCGAGCGACTGCGTAAAGCCTATCTCACGGCTCGCGCCAACGAGGGGTTTTCGGCAGCGCTGCGGCTTCCCCCAGGGCCAACGCTCGTTCCAGGCAGGACGCATCCAAATGTTGCGCTGCTGCGCAAACGGATGAATCTGCCGTCGCTGGCTGCGAGTGATGACGTCGCTGCTACCGAGTTGATTTACGATTTAGCGCTTGTGGCGGCCGTCAAAGACTTCCAGGCCAAGAACGGCTTGAAACCCGACGGCTTTGCAGGTGAGAAGACCCGCTTGGCGCTCAATGGCGAGGGCAAGTCGAAAATCCCGTCGCTGCTTGCCAACATGGAACAGTGGCGCTGGATGCCGGAGACCCTGGGCGAGACATATATCCAGGTCAACATTCCCCAATACGAAATGCGACTCGTGAAGGATGGACGCGTCGTTCACAGCGAGCGAGTGGTCACTGGCAAACTTGAGACGGCGACGCCAGCCTTTTCAGCCGACATGCAAACGATCGTGTTCCAGCCCAAGTGGGGCGTCCCGGATTCCATCAAGGTCAATGAGTTGCTGCCGCGACTTCAGGATGGGCGCGGGTTGCGTTCGGGCTTGAAGATGTCGCTCAACGGCCGCGATATCGATCCTTGGAATGTCGACTGGAGCCGCGCCGACATCACGCGCTATCACGTTTATCAACCCTCGGGAGACAATAACGCACTCGGCGTGGTGAAGTTCCTGTTCCCCAACAAGCACGCCGTTTACCTGCACGACACGCCGAGCAAGGGGCTATTCAACGCGTCCAGCCGGTCGTTCAGTCACGGGTGCATTCGTGTTCGCAATCCGGTCCGGCTTGCCGAACTCGTGCTCAAGGCGGACAAAAACTGGAGCGGTCAAGTCGTGCGCGATCTCGTCGAGGATGGACCCGAGGACAATGCGGTAAAGCTCGATACGAAGCTCCCTGTCCACATCACGTACTTCACCGCGTCGGTAGATGAGGACGGCCGCGTCGCTTCATTCCCCGATGTCTACGGACATGAGCGCCGCATCTCGCTTGCCATCGACGGTCGTGCCGATCAGATCGCCAAGCTCAATCCAGCCCCGCTCGACACATCGCGCGCGACTGCGACGGCCAATACAGATTCACCGAAACCGCAGCGGCGGCGCCGGATCGTCGA
Organism: Hyphomicrobiaceae bacterium; assembly: GCA_031417455.1. GTDB lineage: Bacteria > Pseudomonadota > Alphaproteobacteria > Rhizobiales > Hyphomicrobiaceae > JANXVY01. The sequence continues at coordinate 4,372 of JANOVN010000171.1, forward strand.
AGCGGCTGCCGGACCTGGGCTAGCGTACGCACTGCCCTCTGGGTTGGGGTTTGCACCGCCGTCGCCGACGTATTCCAAGCCGTCTGGCGGGTCGCAGAACCGGTTCCGTGGCAATTCGACGAACGACGTCATCATGCGGGCGCTCGGCGGGAATTGATCCAGGTTGAAGATAGCCGCAGGAAGCCCTACGCGTTGGTACAATACGGCGAGCACGACGCGGTGGGTGGCCCGTCCGTCGATCGGCACTTGTGTCGATTTGTAGTTGCGCCGATCAGTGTTTGGTTTCGATGATAAAGTCGGTGCCGGTGCCGGTTTCATGGTTAATGCCGCGATCGGAAATGATAACCGATGCGCCGGCCCAGACCAGCTCGGACATGTGATCCAGCATTTCGCCGGTCAGCTGCACCCGGCTCAAGGCACCGGCTGCGGATTCGGCGGGAATGGCACTGCCGATGGAACCGGTTTCAATCATGCTTGCGCGCCGCCCGCGTGCCACGCGCGCGGGCGGTGGAATTTCGACCGGCATGGTCAAGGCCGACCAACGGAGCGCCTTGTCACCCTCCGCAGGCGGCTTGGCAACAAACACATGGGTGCCGATAGGCGCCGATGGGTCGGCGATGGTGACCGGCATGTCGAATACCGGGCGGAGGGCTTGGCGCACGTACAGCCGTTCGTCTTTCAAGCTGATGAAGATCGATACCGTTTCCTGGCGCCGACCCATCTCAGTGATGCGCGCTTTGAGAGCTTCTGTACGATCATCTGCGCGTCTCAATGCTTCCTTGGCTTCGACCAGTTCAACCTTGGCCAACGCGTCGGCGCGCGTGGCTTCGCTGAGGCGGGTGTTGGCCGCCTCAAATTCGGCGATAGCTTTCATGATGCCGTTGCCGAACTTTGCTTTCGGCGATGGCGGCGGACGATTACCGATAAGTCCGAACCAGCCCATCCGATCCTCAGCGTCGGCGAATTCGCTTTGCGCACTCTTGAGGGTGGCCGATGATTCTTTGGCTTTGCGCGTTGCAAGTTCGAGCGCGTCACCGGCGGCGCTTTCGGCCTGTTGCGATGATTTCAAATCGGCTTTGGCTTTGGCCTTTTCGGCGATTGCATACGCGATTGGATTTGCGATGACTTGCGTGGGTGCCGCATACTGGGCGAGCGTCTCATCGGAGAGGGCTGCCGATTGCACCGGCTTTCTTTGCGCGACCGTGCCGGCCATGGACCAATAGCGAGGCATCGGCAGGTTAGGGTGGGTGATTTGTACCGGCTCGATATCGACCGGCGAAACCACGACGCGTAAGCCAAGCTTTGTCCTGCCAAACCAGCGCTCGGCGAAATCGTTAGGCAGGCGGATGCAGCCGTGGGACGCAGGATAACCCGGCAACTGACCTGTATGCATTGCGACGCCAGACCAGGTGATGCGCTGCATGAACGGCATCGACGCACCACTATAGATATTGCTCTCGTGCCAGCGTTCCTTCTGAATGATAGCGAAAACGCCGGTCGGGGTCGGGTGATCCGCCGTGCCGGTCGAGACATCGGAGCGCTCGATCAGCCCATTCGA
>JANOVN010000172.1:0-4416 GCA_031417455.1 Hyphomicrobiaceae bacterium
AACTTCACGCGCGAACCCGTCCGCGCCGATGAAATCGGCGGACTTGCCGAAGCGATCTCAGTGGACGGCGATCTGCGCACACTTCCAACCCACCTCAAAATGGATGATCCGGAAATGTCCGGCCTCGACGGCTTCTACGCCGCCCGTTTCCGGCGTGCCCAATAGGGATTTGCCGATAACAGCGCCAAAACAACGAGTGCTTCCGGGAAAGGTGTGAGCGGCTTTCCGATAAGAAGCACGCCAAAACAAAGCCTAACGAATCAGTCTACATGCAGGCCATGAGATGCAACGCGAATGCGGGCTCCGCCTCTTGATGACAAGGCAAGCCGTTCCATGACCCGGATTGCGCTGAGCGAGCGCATGCGCATAGCGGTGGTTCGCGCGCAAGGCCTGCAGCGTCAGGCGGCGGCGAACTTCGCCCAAAGCCGGTTCGTGCGCTGGCGGCATGGTCGCGGCGTGCTCGGCCAGCTCGTCATCGTCCCCCAATCCTTGCGCGCCTGCGACCCGAGCTTCTGGGCCGAAATCGAAAGCGGTTCGTTCGGCTTGTCGGGCAACACCGCCCGCCTCAATGGCCGCTCCCCGTTCGAATTAACCGGCAGCGGCGCCGCGTGGCTGGCAAACCTGCATGGCTTCAGTTGGCTGCGTCACTTAGAATCAGCCAACGACGCCGCAGCCCAACAGGCCGCCCGCAAATACGTCCTCGATTGGCTGGCGCACGCCCGATACCAGCGCGGCATCGCCGGTGATCCAGCGGTACGCGCCCGCCGCATCATTTCGTGGATTACTCACGCGCCGTTCCTGTTGGAAGGCGCGACCGCTGCCGAGTTTGACGCCATCGGGCGCGGTGTCTCGCGCGAAGTCATGATGCTGCAAGCAACTTGGCGTAATGCGGGCGAAGGCTATGCCCGCCTCGTGGCGCTGACTGCCCTCGTCGTCGCCCACTTGGCCGTGAACGGGCGCCAGCGCCAGCTCGAAAACACGCTCCGGCTGTTCGTGGCCGAGATAGAACGTCAGGTTCACTCCGACGGCGGTCATGTGAGCCGCAGCCCAACCACCCTCATTGACCTGCTGCTCGATTGGCTTCCGCTCAAATCCTGCTTCGACGCCCGCGGCCTGTCCGTTCCCGACGCCTTCGCCATCGCCGTCACCCGCATGCTTGTCATGCTGCGCTACTTGAGACTTGGCGACGGCGCGGTTGCCCGCTTCAACGGCACCGGACTGGGCGACCCGGCAGCGCTTGCGACCCTTGCGGCGTATGATGACCGCCCGCTTCCCGCCTGGGGCGTCGCCCCCCAATCAAACTATGCGCGTATCGACTGCGGCGCGGCCGTGCTGATCGTCGACGCCGGTTCTCCGCCGCCGCTTGCCATGTCGGGCCAAGCCCACGCCGGATGCCTCGCATTTGAGATGAGCGTCGGTCACGCGCTGCTGTTTGTGAATGCAGGCGCGCCAAGCGCCGTCGATAGCGATTGGCTGGCCGTCTCGCGCGCGACCGCCAGCCATTCGACGGTCTGCCTTGGTGAAACCTCCTCGTCCCGCCTTGTCCGTAACGCAGCCCTAGAAGCCATGCTCGGCGCGGTCCCGTTGCAGCTCCCAGCCAACGTCACCACGCATATGGAGTTCAGCGACGCTGAGCATGTGTTCCAGGGATCTCACGACGGTTACCTGCAGCGGCTCGGCCTCATCCACGAACGCGAATTGCGACTGACAACCAATGGCCATGTCCTGCGCGGCTTCGACCGGCTGAGGACGAAAGGCCAAGACCGCTTGCGTCGCGACGTCCCGTTTGCTGTTCATTTCCACCTGCACCCCGATACAACCTGCCAACCGTGGCAGGGTACCGCAGGCAGCAGCGAGCCGGGCATCGTTATACGTTTGCGGAATGGACAACGCTGGCTGTTTCGTGCGACCGGCGCTGCAGCAGCCATTGAGGATAGCATTTTCTTCACGGGCAGCTCGGGTCCCAGGCCGTCCTGGCAGATCGTACTGCGCGGAGCGTGCGGTGGCACCTCAGACGTGAGCTGGCAGGTCAGCCTCGACGAAACCCACCCGGCCAACGTCGCCGGTTAGAAAAGGACTTCGCCATGTCAGTGGCCTACCCCAAGATTCGTCGCGCGCTGATTTCGGTGTCCGACAAAACCGGTCTGATCGCGTTCGCCGCAGCACTGTCCGCCAAAGGCGTGAAGCTCGTCTCGACCGGCGGCACGGCGGTCGCCATCGCCCAGGCTGGCCTCCCCGTCACCGATGTCTCTGAGGCGACCGGCATGCCCGAGATGATGGACGGCCGGGTCAAGACGCTGCATCCCAAAGTCCACGGCGGCCTGCTCTACATCCGCGGCAATGCCGAACACGAGAGTGAGGCCGCGCAGCACGCCATCGACCCGATCGACCTTCTCGTCGTCAATCTTTACCCGTTTGAAGAGACGATGGCGCGCGGTGCAGACTACGACACTTGCATCGAAAACATCGACATCGGCGGCCCCGCCATGATCCGCGCAGCCGCCAAAAATCACGCGGGCGTCGCCGTCGTCGTCGACCCTTCAGACTATGCCAGTGTTCTGGACGAAATGAACGCTTCCGGCGGCGGCACGTCGCTACCCTTCCGCACTCATCTCGCCGCCAAGGCCTTCGCCCGCACCGCAGCCTACGACGCGGGTATCTCAAACTGGTTTGCAGCCACCTTGTCCGATGACGCCCCCGACTGGCGCGCGTTCGGCGGTAAGCTCGCAGCCCGCATGCGCTACGGCGAAAATCCCCACCAGAAGGCCGCCGTCTACCTCTCGCCAGATCGCCGTCCGGGCGTCGCGACCGCCGAGCAGCACCAGGGCAAGGAGCTGTCGTACAACAACCTGAACGACACCGACGCCGCCTTCGAACTCGTCGCCGAATTCGCCAACAGCGATAAGGCTGCTGTCGCGATCATCAAGCACGCCAACCCCTGCGGGGTGGCCATCGGCGATACCGTCAAGGAAGCCTATGCCCGCGCACTCGCCTGCGACCCGCAAAGCGCCTTTGGCGGCATCATCGCGCTGAACCGCATCATCGACGCTGACGCCGCCGAGGAAATGACCAAGATCTTCACCGAAGTGGTGATCGCCCCCGATGCCACGCCGCAAGCCCGCGCCATCTTCGCCCGCAAGAAGAACTTGCGCCTGCTGACCACGGGCACCTTGCCCGATCCCCGCACTGCTGGCGTTCTCGTCCGTTCGATCGCCGGTGGCCTGTTGGTTCAGTCGCGAGACAACAGCGTCGTCGAAGATCTCGACCTCAAGGTCGTCACCAAACGCGCACCGACGCCCGCTGAATTGGCCGACCTTCAATTCGCTTTCAAGGTCGCCAAGCATGTTAAGTCGAACGCTATCGTCTACGTCAAAGGCGGCGCCACCGTCGGCATCGGCGCCGGCCAGATGAGCCGCGTTGACAGCGTCCGCATCGCCGCCTGGAAAGCCGAGGAATCAGCCAAAGCCGCAGGCCTGAAAGCGCCGCTGACCAAAGGCTCGGTTGTCGCCTCCGACGCGTTTTTCCCCTTCGCTGACGGACTGATCGCTGCCGCTGACGCTGGCGTCACGGCGATCATCCAACCCGGCGGCTCGGTGAAGGACGACGAAGTCATCGCCGCCGCCGACGCTCGCGGCTTGGCGATGGTCTTCACCGGCATCCGCCATTTCAGGCACTAACAATGAACCCCTCTCACTCCAGGGCCGGGCTTGACTTGGGCCTTCACTTGGGCCTCCAGGAGCCGCGCGGCATCGCCGTCAGGACGGAGGGAACCCTATCATGCCAGCGGTGATGCTACGCCCGGCCGACACGCGCGATTGGCCGATGATCCGTGCGTGGTTGGGCCAAGGCGAAGTGCAGCGCTGGTGGGGCAGTCTCGCCACCGCCGAAGCCGAAGTGATGGCCGCCATGCGCGCCGACATGGGACTGTGCTCCATCATCGAAGTCGATCACATCGCCGTCGGCTACGCCCAGGCCCTCGACACCGAGCCCATCAAGGGCGTCGCCCACGACCTGACGGCTGGAACCTTCCGCATCGACGCCTTCATCGCCAACCCGGCCTACCGCAAGATGGGCGCCGGCCAATCAGCCATCCGCCTCGTCGCCCGCGAAGTCTTTGCCACGACCCTTGCGCCCGCCGTTATCGTCGTCGCCGCCCTGAAACATGAGGCCGCCGTTCGCGCTTACGAGCAAACCGGCTTCAAATGGATCCGTGTCGTCGACGACCCCCTCCTCGGCCCCGCCTGGCTCATGCGCCTGGACCGCACATAATCGTGGGCACGAGGGCCCTCAATAGTACCCCGTCATCCCAGCGAAGGCTGGGACCCAAGCAACCATCCATTATGGTTGGGTTCTAACAAGCCTCAAGCCCGCGTCGCCTTCACCGGCAGCATCAGCACCACACCCACGATCAAAAAC
>JANOVN010000173.1:0-4372 GCA_031417455.1 Hyphomicrobiaceae bacterium
CAGCAGTCCAACCAATATCCTGGCCGATGCCAAGCTCGCATTCGAAGGTCAGGTCAGCCCGATCCTTATCTGGGAGCGCCATCCCATGGCCGTCGTTGCAGCCTTCATCCCTGTGCTGATTTTACTGCTCCTGTTGCGCCGGATCCTCATGCCGTCGCGCAGGCCCCCTGCTGGACGTGTGCCCCCTGCTGGACGCGCGCCAACGGCTGCATGAGGCATTATACCAATGCGCATAAGTTCTGACTTATGCACGTTGGTATCCGCGCGTGGGGTTGGTGGGGCGGCCACGCGCAAACAAAGGAGAATACCGTCGCGCAGCCGACGAACCATAGAGTCAAAACTTCTGTGCGACGGTATTACGCACCCGTCTTCTGCATGCGCGTCCGATCGGCTTCAGGAAGGCTATTCATCCAGGCCGCCTCGTCGCCGGGCTCAGGCAGAATGTGACCGTACTCGATCATGTCGCGCGCCGGTAAGTCGATCAAATAAACCCACACATCTGAATGGGCGAGGTCGCACGAGCCAGCCACTGCATCGCGCAAAGCTAGCAATAGCTTCTTGCGGTCAGGCGCACTGCGGCCCCCACGGATCTGCCCCTGAAGAAACACCTGACGCCCACTGAGCAGCTTACCCCCGACGAAATAATTGCCCGCTGGAACCTCATTGATAATGACTTGAGCGAAAAAAGTTGCCGCTCCCGTAACTTCATTGTGCGTTCGCGTTACAGCCTGCGCCAACACTGCCTTTTGGCTGTCGTTCAACAGTTTAGCAGGAACGCTCAGGGTGTAGGTCGGCATGACAGGCCTCAACCGGCTGGGGTGATGTGGGAAACCCCGAACATACCAGACGCCGTCAAGTTATCCACCGGAGGAATCCAAGTTGCACTTCAAACGTGATGGCAAATCATCGTAGGGCATTAAACAAGCCCACGTACATAAGCTCACTTGGGAGCGCATCATGTCTTCTGTACTGACTAAAGGATCTGGATCTATGGCTCTGAAAGCCCCCGGAATTTTGACATTCCTTATTTCCGTCGTGCTGGTCGTTGCAGTTTTGATGATCAAGTTCTTCGGCGCCAGCGTTCCCGGCCTTACGGGTCACGAGTTTTGGGGATTGCTGGTGGCGCACATCATCCTGGTTCTGGGATGTCTGATGCGCGGACTCTAAACGTCGCTTCCGCTCGACGCTCTAAACCCCTGTTGGCTGGAATCCTCTGTTGGCTGGCGCATCCGCGCGAGAAAACAGGGGTTTTTCGTTTATTCCGCTACTCTTTGCGCGTAAGGGCAACCCTGGGCGGCGAGCTCTGGTTGAGCGCAGTGCCGCGCCCCGACAGCGACGGGTTGGTCATGAAGTACAGGTGCGCATTGAAGGGCTCCTCGCCGGCATCAGGAACAATGCGTTCCGAAGATCCGTCCGGCTTGATCCGCCAGCTCTGTTGATTGTCGCGCAAGTTCGCGACCATGATCTGATTGAGCACCTGTTCATGAACCCGCGGGGTGCGGATCGGCACCATGGCCTCGACGCGGCGATCAAGGTTGCGAGGCATCATATCGGCCGACGAGATGTAAACGGCGGCTTTGGCCGAGGGCAGTCCCTCACCTTGGCCAAAGGCGTAGATCCGCGAATGTTCCAGGAAGCGCCCGATGATCGACTTGACGCGGATATTGCTCGACAGACCCGGAATTCCTGGACGCAGGCAGCAGACGCCGCGCACCACCAGGTCGATCTCCACCCCGGCTTGGCTCGCCTCGTAGAGTGAGTTGATGATTTGCGCATCGACGAGCGCATTCATCTTCATCCAGATCTGCGCTGGGCGCCCCGCTTTGGCATGAGCCATCTCGTCGCGAATATGAAACAGGATGCGCTCGCGGATGCCGTCGGGGCTGGCAGCCATCACCTCCAGCTTGGCCAGTTCACCGTAGCCGGTGACGAAGTTCAAGATCCGGGTCACGTCACGGGCAATTTGAGGGTCGTCCGTGAATAGCGACAAGTCCGTGTAAACCTTGGCCGTCTGCGGGTGGTAGTTGCCGGTGCCGATGTGGACGTAGGTCGTCAGCTCGGAGCCTTCACGGCGGACTACGAGGCCGAGCTTGGCGTGCGTCTTCAACTCGATGAACCCGTAAACCACGTGCACGCCTGCGTTTTCCAGATCGCGCGCCCAGCGGATATTGGCCGCCTCATCAAAGCGTGCCTTCAATTCAACGACTGCAGTGACGGACTTACCAGCCTCCACGGCTTCCTTTAACGCCGCCACAATCGGGCTGTCGCGCGAGGTCCGGTACAGCGTCCACTTGATCGCCATGACGTTGGGATCGGCGACGGCTTGCTTCAGATATTGCAGCACGACGTCGAAGCTCTCGTAGGGGTGATGAACCACCATATCCTTGTTGCGGATGGCAGCGAAGCAGTCGCCGTTCAACTCGCGGACGCGCTCGGGAAACCGGATATTGAATGGCTTAAACAGGAGGTCTGGGCGATCGGCAACGATCAGCTGAGACGTATCGGCAAGTGCCAGCAGGCCGTCCTTGACGAACACGCTGGCTTCCCCGACCTCCAACTCGTCAACCACGAAGCGCTTGAGCGTTTCGGGCATCTTGCTTTCAATTTCGAGCCGGATGACGAGCCCGCGGCGGCGGCGTTTCAAGGCCGTCTCGTAGGACCGCACAAGATCTTCCGCTTCTTCCTGCATTTCGATGTCACTGTCGCGCAAAACGCGGAACGCGCCCTGGCTCTTGACTTCGCAACCGGGGAACAAGGCGGGAATAAACAACCCGATCATGGTTTCGAGTTGAATGAAGCGGCATTCGCTTTGGGCACTGTCTGGCGCGCGCAGTCGGATGAACCGGTCGAGCTGGCTTGGAATTGGGATCAGTCCGTTCATGGCGCGGCCATCGCGCTGCTTCTTCATCTCAACGGCCAGGGTCAGACCTTTGTTCAGAATGAACGGGAAAGGATGGGCAGGGTCCACGGCAATGGGGGTCAGGATCGGGAAAACGTGCGTGAGGAACAACGCTTCCAGCCACGTCCGTTCGCTCTTGCGCAGGCTGTCACCGTCGAGAATGTGGATATCGGCGGCCGCCATCTCCTTTTTGAGGGCACTCCAGCTCGCTTGCTTTTCCTGGACGAGGCCGGCGACGAAATGGTTGATTTCGGTAAGCTGCTGGGCCGGCGTCAGCCCGTCCTGGCTCGGGATCGTAACACCAGCGGCGACCTGCCCGTAAATCCCGGCGGCGCGCACCATGTAAAATTCATCGAGGTTTGATGCCGAAATCGACAGGAACCGCAACCGCTCAAGAACCGGATGGTTCTTATTCGAGGATTCTTCCAACACGCGGCGGTTGAACTGGAGCCACGACAACTCGCGATTGTAGAAGCGGGCAGGACCGACCGGAACGCCTTTTTGGGAGGGTGGTTCGTGGGGTTGTGGTCCGTGGGAGGTCGCTGCGGTTTTGGCCGTGGCTTTGGTACGCGGCGTCGAACGGGTATGCGAGGTCATGATATAATCCAATGGCGGGCCAGTCCGGGGGGTGGGGGAGTGGGCCCAAACACGACGAGTGGGATCAGCGGCAAGGCTACCAGTTTCGCAAAGTCAGGGGATAATGCAACAGCTTGATGACAGCGGTGCGGCAGTCACGGCGGCAACGCTATTGCGTCGCGTCGAAACTGAGCGTCCTGGCTGCCAACGCTTCGGCAGCCGTGGCCCGCGTTACCTTGCACTGCCGTTGCAACGCGAGGCCATCAATGTCCCCGACGATGGTACGGGCGCTTTCCATGGAACGGTCCATATGGCGGATCAGATAGCTGATGACGGCGGGCTCGACATGCAATTGCCGGTCGCCAAACAGCTTTACCAGCACCGCGCCAAGCAACGCATCGTCGGGCTCTGCAATAGTAATCATGGCCAGCGCGCGCAATCGCGACCGAAGATCGGGCAATGCAATGTCGAGATCGCCTGGGGCGACGGCCGACGTGAGTAACATGTGGCGCTTGGTTTCGCGGACGTGGTTCAAGAGATGGAACAGGATGCGCTGATCGCCAATCCCGCGATCAATGTCTTCAATGATGAGCGCGCGGACGTCGTCGCGCTGTAACAGTGCAATCGTGTCATCGCTCAGGTTTCCAGCAGATACGCTCGGGGCGTGCGTTTTCGCGCCCCATACGGCAGCCAAATGGCTCTTGCCAGACGCTGGCGGACCAACGAGCAGGGCGCTCGGCTGGGGCCAGTCCGGCCAGCTTGCAATCAAACCGGCGGCGGCGGAATTAGAGCCGCTGATGAGAAAATCGCCAGCCCCCGTTGCTTCATCCAACGGCAAATCGAGCACAAGCTGGCGCGGTGCCGGTTCGCTCATGTCGCGGTGCCCTTGCCCTTGTA
>JANOVN010000174.1:0-2462 GCA_031417455.1 Hyphomicrobiaceae bacterium
CTGCATCTCATTCCCCTGACCAGTCAGCTCATCTCAAGCCCGAACCCTCCCCCCACGCCGGCCACCGCAAACGCCTGCGCGAACGCTTTCGCAAGACCGGCCCCGAAGGCCTGCCAGACTACGAACTACTCGAATTGGTCCTGTTCAACGCCATCCCCCGCCGCGACACAAAACAGCTTGCCAAAGACCTTCTCAAAGCGTGTCACGGCAGCTTCGCCGAAGTCATCAATGCCCCTGACAACCACCTCCAATCCGTGGAAGGCGTCACCGATAGCGTCATCGGCGAATTCCGCATGCTCCAGGCCGTCGCCCTGCGTCTGGCCAAAAGCGGGTTCGTCAAAAAACCAGCGCTCTCCTCCTGGCCCCAGGTGCTCGACTACCTCCGCCTCGCCCAGGGCTTCGAGCAGCGCGAACAGTTCCGCATCTTGTTTCTCGACAAGAAAAACATGCTCATCGCCGACGAAGTCCAGGGCCGCGGGACCGTCGACCATACCCCCGTCTACGTCCGCGAAGTCGTCAAACGCGCGCTGGAACTATCCGCCTCCGCTATAATCCTCGTCCACAACCACCCCTCGGGCGACCCAACCCCGTCACGCGCCGACATCGACATGACCCGGATGATCGTCTCCGTCGCCAAACCGCTTGGCATTGAAGTCCACGACCACGTCATCGTCGGCCGCCAAGGCCACGCCAGCCTCAAAGCCCTCCGGTTGATATAGCCCAAGTCGGTCGAATGGCTGTGCACGCAATTATCATCGCATCAGGCGGTCGGAGACGAGAAACTTGAATATTTTCCCAGACCGGGACGACAGTAGAATCTCCCTAGGGAGGCAGTAGAACCGCCCCGCCGGGGGGTCACAGAGCCGCCCGCCCCGGAGACCCCAGGACCCTGCTAAACAGTATTTTAAAAAACCACATCCCATCATAAACACGACGAACAGAGTAACATCCAATACATTAAACCCCGAGGCATAAGAGCCTCCCCAGTCTTTTTGCATCCTTGTTCAAAAATCGGCATACATAACGACATCAACCGCACATGAGGTCGTGAGCATGGATGTCGCAAAAAAACGAGATGTAGCAGGTGACCAAAAGGTCAACGAAAAGAAGTGGTCGAAGGAATTAATGGCGGCAGGCTGGACGGTTCTGCCGAACATACTTTTCGAGCGTCAACAAGCGCTTGGCCTTGACTCCATCGACATCAATATACTTCTGCACCTTGCGTCTTACTGGTGGAAGCCAGGGGACAAACCTCGCCCTTCCAAAGTTACTATCGCAAGAGCCATAGGAGTCGATCCGCGAACGGTGCAACGCCGGATTGCCAACATGGAAGCAGCTAAGTTCATCCGGCGCGAACAGCGCCGAATCGTCGGAGCTGGCAGCAAACCTAACCTCTATCATCTTGAAGGATTGATAGAAGCCGCGAAGCCATTCGCCGCCGAGAAGATCGCCGAGCAAAGAATGAAGGCAGACCAACGAGCCGCGCGTGCTGGCAAGAAAGGGCGCCCAACGTTGCGCGTGGTGAAGTCAGATGAATAAAGCGCGACCTGTTCAAAAAACCGATTGGCGTGGTGGCGACGCTGTCAACGCTTTGCTTGCCGTTACGCTCGCGGGACTAGCTTATTGGCAGGGCGAAGTTGCCCTTCAAGCCGTGCGCGACCACCTAACCAAAGTCCATGGCGACGTAGGCGCTCTCCAACGAGAGTTAAGTGCCTTACGGCAAGACCAAAAGCGTTCGGCGCAAGCTACTCAACACATCGATATGGCGACACGAGACCTGCTCAAGGAGCAACGTAAACAACGCAGTGAGGGTGCGCCATGGCGTTGGTAGAGGCGAGTGAAAGTCCCCATCACGTAAAGCCGCACCGGCAGCAATAGACATGACCGCTCAGACTTCCGCTTCCCTTCTCCCCCTGGGGAGAAGATGCCCGATAGGGCAGATGAGGGGTGCCTTCACTTCCCCACCGCCTATCACCGCACCCACATTGACGCCGGCCACCCCGCCACCTTATCTGACCCCAACGCCACCCACGCCACCGCTCGCAACCTGGAACACGTACCATGACCACGCCCGCCCACCACCACCGGGAAGTTATCATCCTTGGCTCCGGCCCCGCCGGCTACACCGCTGCGGTGTACGCGGCCCGCGCCATGCTGAAGCCCATGATCATCCAGGGCACCCAGCCCGGAGGCCAGCTCACCATCACGACCGACGTCGAAAACTACCCCGGCTTTGCGCAAGCGATCCAAGGCCCCTGGCTGATGGAACAGATGCAGGCCCAGGCCGAACACGTCGGCACCGAAATCGTCATGGACCACATCCAGGCCGTCGACCTCAAATCTCAACCCTTCAAGCTCACCGGCGACAGCGGTGACACCTACACCTGCAACGCCCTCATCATCTGCACCGGCGCCCAAGCCCGCTGGCTAGGCATCCCCTCGGAAACGGCCTTCCAAGGCCA
>JANOVN010000175.1:0-11464 GCA_031417455.1 Hyphomicrobiaceae bacterium
GATCCGCGCCTCAGTGCGGTGCTGTTTTATGGCCCAGATGCCGGGCTGGTGATGGAGCGCGGCCAATATCTGTCCAAGGCGCTGGCGAAGAAGGATAATCCACCCGGCGAGATCCTGCCGTTCGAGGACGCCGATCTCGACAACGACCCCAACCGGCTCATGGTTGAACTCCAGACCATGCCGATGTTTGGCGGGCGCAAGATCATTCGCGCGCGTACGGGACGGCGGATTTCGACAGCGCTGCTGAAACCGATCATCGAAGCGGGTGGGCTGCAAGGATTTCTCATTGTCGAGGCTGGCGATTTGCGGCCCGATGAAGGGTTGAGGCTGTTGTTTGAGAAGTCGGCGATTGCCGCGGCGGTTGCCTGCTTTGGAGATGAGAGTGACGGGCTCGAATCACTGACGACGCGCATACTGAAAGGTCATGGACTGACGATCGCGCCGGATGTTCTGGCTGTGCTCGTCAGCAAGTTGGGTGCCGACCGGGCGTTATCGCGCGGCGAAATCGAGAAGCTTGCGTTGTATGTCCAGGGTCGCAAGGCGGTCGAGGCGGAGGATGTGGACGCTATCGTGGGCGACGCGAGCGATCTTCGGCTTGATCGTATCCCGGAGGCTGCAGCCTCTGGAGATGCCGCGCGGGCAGTCGTTGATTGTGACCGGGCGATTGCCTCGGGGGAGGGCGCGCAGGCTGTCTTGCTGGCCATGCAGCGGTATTTCCTGCGGTTGCACCGGTTGCGGGCGGCCGTCGATCAGGGACGATCTGGGGAAGAGGCGGTGCGCTCGATGCGGCCACCGGTGCATTTCAAGGCGCAGCCGGTGCTGATCGGGCAACTGCGGTCCTGGAATGCGCCCAAACTGAATTCGGCGTTGTCAGAGATTGCGTCGGCCATCAAGGCTTGCCGCCAGACCGGGGCGCTGGATGAAACGCTGACCGAACGGCTGCTGCTGCGGATCGCCTTCATGGGCCGGGCTAAAGGCTAGGTGTCTTGGAGCGGTTTTTCACGACGAGCCGCCCAATACCGTCGCGCAGAAGTTCTGACTCTTTGGTTCGTCGGCTGCGCGACGGTATTCTCCTTTGTTTGCGCGTGGCCGCCCCACCAACCCCACGCGCGGATACCAGCGCGCATAAGTCAGAACTTATGCCCGCTGGTATAACACGTCGCCTGAACCGCTGTTGTGACGCGGTTGCCGATCGGGTGTCTCTTATTATAGTGCGGTCCAGCTTGCCCTTTTCTCTCTGGCCCGACGACTTGCCCCGACGACTTGGCCCAACCTGTGGAATGAAACCTCATGACATCTTCCCGCTATGACGTTGTCGGTATCGGCAATGCGATTGTCGACATTATAGGCCGTTGCGACGATGCCTTTCTGGCCCGCCACGATGCTCCCAAGGGCCATATGCGTCTGGTAGATCCCGCGACACTGATGACGCTCTATAATGCGATGGGGCCTGCGGTTGAAATCTCGGGTGGGTCGGCGGCGAATACGATTGCCGGCGTTGCCTCGTTCGGGGCTAAGACCGGGTTCATCGGCAAGATCGCCGACGACGAGTTCGGACGGATTTTCTCGCACGATATTCGCGGGCAAGGTGTGACCTTTGCCGGGAAGCCGGTGGTCGCGAGCGCCGACAAGACAACGTCACGGTCGCTTATCCTCGTCACGCCCGACGGCGAGCGGACAATGAACACCTATCTGGGCGTCAGCACTGACTTTGTGCCCAGCGATCTCGACGAGGAGATGATCGCGGCGGGGGACTACCTCTATCTTGAAGGCTATCTGTTCGATGGTGCGCAGGCGAAGGCTGCGTTCCGCAGTGCCGCCGCCATTGCCCGAAAGGCCAATAAAAAGGTGGCGCTGACGCTTTCGGATTCATTCTGCGTTGATCGCCACCGCGACGAATTCCTAGATTTCATCCGCTCGGGCGTCGACGTGCTGTTTGCCAACGAGAGCGAGATTACGTCGCTCTATCAGACGGCCGACTTCGATGCGGCGGCGACGGCATGCGCCAAGGATGTGCGCATCGCGGCGCTCACCCGGAGCGCGAAGGGGTCGCTTATCCTGGCGGAAGGAAAGGCGATAGAAATCGCTGTGCAGCCTGTCGCAAAAGTCGTCGATACGACGGGCGCTGGGGATCTTTATGCGGGCGGGTTCCTGTATGGCCTTGCGCGCGGGACGTCATATGAAACGGCAGGCCGGTTGGCGAGTTTGGCGGCGGCGGAAATCATTTCGCATATTGGGGCACGCCCGGAAGCCAATCTTGGGGTATTGGCGAAGCAACAGGGACTCGTGAGCTGATTTGCTTTGCGGGAGCGCGCCACTCAGAACGAGCCGAGTGAGATTGTGATTCTAAACCGGCACTTTGATTCTCATTGTCGTTTAGATTCCATCCGCAACTTGACTCTCTATCATCCTAGTGCCCTCAAATATCAGTCTATTGACTGCTATTTGGGGGCATTTTCGCAACAAATGTGCTTACAAGCGTGGAAGTTTAATTTCTAGACTATTTTTTATCCTTGGCGGATCAGACGGTTACAAGCACTGTTTCATTAACGATTTGATTCCGCAAAGGACCTTTTCATGATTCCCAACAAAGCAGGGCGCGGTCGACCTAAAGGGACCGGCCTTAATGACGCTGCTCAGCTCCGCGCTATTGCCGGCCTGATGGCGACCAATCCCGACCTCAAGCCGACGACTGCAATCAAGACCCTGGGCATTTCGGATCCGTCGGTTATCCGGCGGCTTCGCGACAAGTTTTCGGTCGTCGAGGGACAGTTGATTGCCGAGATCGCGCCCCAGTTGCCGCTTGGCGAAAGGGCTCCGGCTCCAGCTGCCGCTTCTGCGCCCGCAACGGAAGCGGTTCGTTTGGTAACGGCCCAGGCCGCACTGCAGACTGCCGCTCATGCCGAAGCGCCGCGCGTTGCTCCGCGTGCCGCCCCTTTGGCAATCGTTCGCAACGTACGCAAGATCGAACCTGCTCGGACAGTGGAAGTTCAAAAGGCACCTTTCGTGCCGACCCCGGTGCCGCCACGTCCTGAACGTCCCAGGCACTTTCGCTTGCCCAGCGAAACGGGCTTGGGCGATTGGATGGGGATGGGATTGTCCATGTACGCGTTGAGTGTCGAGGCGCAGTTCGCCGTGGTTGGTTTGATGTTTCAGTGGCCGCCATTGACAGCCGTGCTGAAGTCGCAAGTTGCGTTCACTGAAGTCGCCGTTGCAATGACCAAGCCAGCAATCGGTTCCAGCCAAACTGGCTGACGCCTGATGGGCTGTAGAGCCGGTTTCGTCGTTGCGAATGCCCTTTTCTTCAGCCCTGCTGGTTGAGCTGAACCCGGCTCACCGGTCGTGCTTATCAAGACCACTCCATTGAAACTCAAGGCCGCTCCCCAGCGGCCTTTTTTCTTTTTTGCTCCTCTTGGGCGCTCCGGCCAACAAGGAGCCGGCCGACACGTAGGATCGATTAGTTTGGGTCGTTGACCGGCGATTTACCGGGGATGTCGACGGGTATGCCGATGTAGAGGGCCGCGAACGCGCCGACGATCAAGACAGCCATCAGTGACAATTCAAGCGGGTCGGCACCTGATCCCAGGAAGCGAGTCGCGTAGTCGATGATCTCGTTATACTTGATGATGGCGACCGCCGAGGCGATGCCGCCGCCAATCTTGCCTGCTGCTTCGATGTCGCGCTGGTGCTGGCGGAAGAAGAACAGCACGAGCAGCAGCGCCCAGGCCGCAAACATGAAGCTCATGATCGGGGAAATGATCGCGTAAAGGCCCTCGCCAGCCTTGCCATACAAAAGCGTCGATGACTGAAGGAAACCGTGATTGGAAATGGGCCAGACGAGCATGGCCAATGCGCCGACGAGAAGTCCGCGTTCGATGCGGCCGGTGTATGCGCCGTATAGTTTGTCGATCTTGCGGCGCCAGACGGCGAGCAGAATACCGATCGAAAGGACCATCAGCAGGAAGAACACCTTAAGCGGGAGTAGGACGGCGTGGACCTTGCCGGTGACCGAGTGCGCGGGTTCGTCGGCATAGAGTTTGGTCAAGTCGTTGTTGAAGCCGGTCTGGGTCGCGCAGCACTCGGCAGCCGACAGCTTGGTTTTGGTGACGAAGCATTGACGTTTCTGGAGCTGCTCCTGGGCCACTTCCATAAGATTGTCGGCTTCGCAGGAACGGGCGAAAGGAGACAACCCTGCGCGGTGCTGCGATACGCGGCGGACTTCGGCAACGCTTTCCATGACGGGCAAGCGGGCGCAACGTGGGGCGGTGCAGTTCTCCGGACGCCCTTTGTCGGCGACCAAGGTTTCCGGGCTCAGCCACCAGATCGCAGGGACACCCGTCACCAACGTGCTGCTAATCGCGAAGGACACCGCCGCCAGCGCTAGCGTCGTAACGGTGAAGCGGATTTTGCCGTAACGAACATGCGACGACCAATACAGATCAAGCAACGCGCTCGCAGGGAGGAAGAACGCGAACAGCGCGAGAATGCCGAAAGTCGGGAAGAAAATGAACAGGTGGCTGTAAAACGCGGCAATGGTGAACCACTGGTGGTCCTTGAACTCATAGAACAACACCGCCGTCGTTGCGATGAACGACAGGGCGAGCACAGTAAAGACGACGGCGACGACGCCTTGAGCATTTCGCGACATTGAACCCCCAACGCAGACTTGACATACCAGCCCGCAGAAGGTTTCACGCGTCGTTGGACGTACTGCGAACTGGTATTCGTTTTACTTTTGCGCTTTGTGCATCAGCACGCATAGCGTGACGCCGCGCCGATCTTAAAGATCGCCTGCGGCGAGGCAACCCCACGCTCGGAAACCTAACCGCATAAGTCGGCAGTTTTGCGGTTTGGTGTCGCTTGCCAGCGTTCAACCGGATTTTGACGGGCTAGGCAACGCTTATAATTTCCTGAGAGCCACCGAGGTTACATGATGTTGAGCGCTCTTGGTCAGAATGAGGCTCGCTCGCTGCCGCGTCGGCAAAATGTTTTCCTCGAGGTTTTTGAGGTTGATCGTCCGCCAGATTTCCAGCGCCCGTGAATGGGCCTCCTCAAACGATAGGTCCACGTACCGATGGAAATATGCGCCCGGGTCGCGGAAGGCCGTCGAGCGCAACCGCATGAAGCGAGCAATGTACCACTCTTCGAGTAGCCTGGGGTCGGCGTCTAAGTAAATCGAGAAGTCGAAAAAATCTGACACGAAGGGAATCGCCGCGCCGCCTTTGGGAAGGCGGGCTGGCTGGAGCACGTTCAATCCCTCGACGATCAAGATATCGGGGTTGTCGGTATGGATGAACTGGCCGGGCAAGATGTCGTAGTGGAAATGTGAATAGACTGGCGCTTGGGCGTTGCCGCGACCGGATTTGACGTTGGCGAGAAACTCTAGCAGCAGCGCAGTATCGAAGCTTTCAGGGAAGCCCTTGCGGTTCATGATCCCGCGGCGTTCCAGCTCGTCGTTGGGGTAAAGGAAGCCGTCGGTGGTCATCAGATCAACGCGGGGGTGGTTCGGCCAGCGGGCGAGCAACGCGCGCAGAACGCGAGCGGTCGTGCTTTTGCCAACGGCGACCGAGCCGGCGACGCCGATGATGAAGGGGACCTTGCCGTCGCTGTGGCCTAGGAACTTGGCCGATACGGCGTGCAATTCCTGGGCGGCAGCCACGTAGAAATTCAGCAACCGCGAGAGCGGCAGGTAGATTTCCTCGACATCCTCCACGCGCAGTTCTTCGATGACGCCCGACAGCTCGTCCAGCTCCTCGGGTTCGAGCGTCATTGGCGTATCGGCGCGCAGCTTGGCCCAGTCGGCACGGTTGAAGGCGCGGTAGGGAGAATATTGCAGTGAGCGCATGGGACTGGATGCTCCCTCCAGAAGCTCGTCGGCGAAAAGCAGCGGCATGAATTCATTCATGATTTCGACCGTGCTGCCTTCTCGACGATGCCGGAATTAGCGGTGCGCTGCTCGAGTTTGGCGAGCACATCGGCAAAGTTCACATCCCGAGCTTCGAGCAGAACGAGAAGATGATAGAGCACGTCCGCGGCTTCGGCAGTCAGTTCGTCCTTCGATTGGCTAACGCCGGCGATGACGGCTTCAATGGCTTCCTCGCCGAATTTGCGTGCGCACCGCTCGGTGCCCGCGTCCAAGAGCTGACGGGTATATGAGGCATCGGCTTGCGCCGTGCGGCGCGCTTTGATGGTGGCGGCAAGATTTGCGAGTATATCGTTCATAGTCGTGCCTGCGCTCCCAACGAAAAGCTCGCTTCCAGAGGGCGGAGCCGCATTGGAAACGAGCGTTACGTGCGCCACTCGTCATCGAATGGTCAAGGACTCTTCGGTATTGCGGAGTGTCGGGGTTACTCGCCGGTGCCGCCGGTCAGCCGTAAACGGATGTAGTCGAGTTGGTCGAAATTGCCATACTTGACAATCATGGTACCGCTTTCGCCCGAACCGCGTTTGATTTCGACTTTCAGACCGAGGACGTCGGTCAGGTCTTTCTCGAAGGCTTTCGTATCGGGGTCTTTTTCCCGCACCTTTCGGGCTGTTGATCCGGGCTCGCCGAATTGGGGCATCTGGACGAGGGCTTCGACGGCGCGAACATTCATGTCCTGGTCGATGATGCGCTGTGCCAAGGCTTCAGCGTCGTCGCGGCCGATGAGCGCGCGGGCGTGGCCTGCCGTCAGCTTGCCGGTCTGGACCAGTTCGCGGACAGACTCGGGCAACTTGAGCAGGCGAAGCGTGTTGGCAACGTGGCTGCGGCTTTTGCCGATGATTTCGGCGACGGCTTCCTGGCTGTAGCCAAAGCGCTCAATGAGGTCGCGGTAACCGCCGGCCTCTTCGATCGCGTTCAAGTCAGCGCGTTGGACGTTTTCGATGATGGCGAATTCAAGCACGTCGCGGTCATCAAGATCGCGGACGATGACGGGAACAGAGTGGAGCCCTGCGCGTTGGGCGGCCCGCCAGCGTCGCTCACCGGCGACGATCTCGTAGGGGGTCGTTGAGCCAGGCGTGGGATCGGGGCGGGCGATGATGGGTTGGACGAGGCCCTTGGCGCGGATCGACTCGGCAAGTTCGGCTAGATCTTCCTCGCGGAAGTCTTTGCGGGGATTGAATTTTCCGCCTCTGAGGTGCTCGATGGGAACCAGCCGCTGCTCGCCTTCAGGCGGCAATCTGGCTTGGATTTGCACCGGCTGACCGTTCGATTGCGGTGGCGGAGAGACCTCGCCGATGAGTGAAGCCAGGCCGCGGCCCAGACGACTGCGGTGCAACGGTTGATTCATGTCGTTCGCCCCTTTTTCCCTAGACTATTGCCGAGTTAAGCTGCCTTCGATTGGCGCTCGCGCTGAATGATTTCGGTGGCGAGCCGGATGTAGGCTTGGCTGCCAGAGCAATCATAATCATACAGCAGGAGCGGCTTGCCGTGCGAGGGCGCTTCGGCGACGCGGGTATTGCGAGGGATCATTGTCTCGTAAACCTTCGGACCAAAGAAGGCGCGTACGTTGTCGGCAACTTCGCGCGACAGCGACGTGCGGGCGTCGTGCATGGTCAGCACCACGCCTTGAATTTCGAGCGCAGGGTTGAGGGTCGTTTTGATCTGGTCGACGGTTTCCTTGAGCTGCGAAATGCCTTCCAGGGCAAAGAATTCACACTGGACGGGCACCAGAAGCGCATCGGCTGCCGTCATGGCGTTGAGGGTCATCAAGGTCAGCGAGGGCGGGCAGTCGATCAGGACATAGTTGAACGCGTGGTCGGGGTTTGCCCGACCTTGGGAAGCGAGCACCCGAACGGCGTCGCGAAGGCGGTAGAAGCGGTTGCTGTCATGGCCCAAGAGGGCGTCGATACCGACCAGATCGTTGTTGGCGGGGACCAGATGGAGGCCTGGAATCGCGGTCGGAAGCGAAGCGTCCAACAGACTCATTCCGCTGGCTAAAACGTCGTAGCTGGTGCGTGATCTGGCGTCGGGGCCGATCCCTAAACCGGTCGACGCATTGCCCTGGGCGTCGAGGTCAACAATCAGCACGCGTTCGCCGACCGCTGCGAGGGCCGTCGCCAGATTGATGGCGGTGGTGGTTTTACCGACGCCGCCCTTTTGGTTGGCAACGGCGAAAACGCGAGGTCCTGCGATCTGGCTTGGTGTCTTGGCGTTCACGGCGGCTCTCCATGCCAAAAGCAAATTCAAGCCCGTGGTTGCAGGTTTCGTACAATTACCACGCGGCCTTCGGGATCGGTTAAACTCGGCACCAACTCAGATTCAAAAATCCATTCATTTTCAGCTGCTTGAAGCTCCCGGCTGGTTTCGCGTCCCTTCAAAAACAGACATACCGTCTGCGGTCCGCAAAAGGGGTGGGCGAGTGCCAAAAGCCGGGGCAAAGGTGCAAGCGCGCGGGCTGAAATCACGCCCGCGCGGCATAGATTAACCCGAGTCGCGGCGGCCTCGATCCGCAAGGGCAAGATATCCACAGGCACGGCCATTTCACGGGCGGCTTCGCGCAAAAAGGCGGCTTTTCGGCTGTCGCTTTCAACCAAGGTCACATTGGTTTGGCCTTTTGGGGCCAGAAGAGTCGCTACAACTAATCCCGGGAACCCGGCCCCAGTGCCCAAATCGACCCAGGTTTCGGCTTCGGGGGGGGCCAAAGCCAGAATTTGGGCTGAATCCGCAAAATGCCGACCCCAAATCTGATTCAAAGTGCTCGGTGCGACCAGATTTATGGTTTTTTGCCAGCGTTGCAGCAGCGACTCGTAGATTTTGAGCCGGTCGAGGGTTTCACGTGAAACCGAAAACGCTTTCTCGAAGTCGTTTGGACCTCGAATCTCGGATTTTAGGTCTGGGCTTGGGGCTCTGGTGGGTTGCGTAGTCAACCCTGGCTCCGTGAGTTGCTTTTTGCGGCTTTTTTCAAGTTGTTGCTACTCTTTTTAAGCCCGGCGCGCAGCAAAAGCAGGCCTGCGGGGGTCATGCCGTCCATTTTGGCCGCTTCGGCGAGTGTGGCAGGGCGCTGGCGTTCAAGTTTGGCGCGGACTTCATTCGACAGGCTGACTATGGTTGCATATGCGAAATCTGCCGGAATCCGATCGCCCTCGTCGCGTTTTAAGGCGGCGATGTCTTCGGATTGGCGATTTACGAACGAGGCATAGCGGGC
Organism: Hyphomicrobiaceae bacterium; assembly: GCA_031417455.1. Lineage (GTDB taxonomy): Bacteria > Pseudomonadota > Alphaproteobacteria > Rhizobiales > Hyphomicrobiaceae > JANXVY01. Next base: position 9,129 of record JANOVN010000175.1, read on the forward strand.
GTCGATCTCGACTTGGGAGGTGAATTTTGGTTCTAAATCAGCAAGTTGCGGCCAAAGCGCGGTCAGTTTTTCGAATGTAACTGCCGGGAAAGCCAGCAGCTCGAAGGCGGTACGTCGGCGGCCATCTTGGTTAATGGCCATGCCGTGTTTGGCAGCTTCCGTTGGTGTTAATGTCAACGAATTCAATATACTTGCGACGTTTTCCAAATATTTTTGTTTCGTTCCGAATGCTTTCCGCCGCACCTCTCCGACACTGCCTACATCTATTCCAAGTGGCGTCAGCCGCTGGTCGGCATTGTCGGCGCGCAACCTCAGGCGGTACTCGGCGCGTGAGGTGAACATACGGTAAGGTTCGCTCACGCCACGAGTCACGAGGTCGTCGATCATCACGCCAAGATAACCCTCCGCGCGGGACACGATGAACTCGCGCGGACTATCCCCCGCCTTGAGGGCGGCATTAATGCCGGCAGCGGCGCCCTGGGCGGCGGCTTCCTCGTAGCCCGTCGTGCCGTTGATCTGACCGGCAAGATAAAGCCCCGGCAAACGCTTCACTTCCAGTGTCGGGTTCAGCTCGCGGGGATCGACGTAATCATATTCGATGGCGTAGCCGGGACGCTTGATGACGACCTTTTCCAGCCCCGGCAGCGTTTCCAGGAACGCCTGCTGGACTGCTGCTGGGAGTGAGGTCGAAACGCCGTTGGGGTAGATCGTGTCATCGTCTAAGCCTTCCGGCTCTAGGAAGATCTGATGCGATGTGCGGTCGGCGAAACGGACGATCTTGTCCTCGATGGAGGGACAATAGCGCGGCCCGACCGACTGGATGGCTCCTGAATACATCGGCGATTTATCGAGGTTGGCACGAATGATCGCATGCGTTGCCTCGCAGGTATGGGTGATCGCGCAGGTGATCTGCGGCGTCGTTATTGCCTTGGTTAGCATCGAAAACGGGATCGGAGGATCGTCGGCTGGCTGTTGCTCTAGGTCGTCCCAGCGGATCGACGATTTTGCCAACCGCGCCGGGGTTCCGGTCTTGAGGCGGCCCAATTGCAAACCAAGCGCCCGCAGCCGTTCGGACAGGCGCAACGCGGGCAGTTCGCCATGGCGGCCAGCGGATTCCTGTTCCAGGCCGCGATGGATCAAGCCGTTGAGGAATGTGCCGGTGGTCAAGATAACGGCGGCGCATCTAATTTGCCGTCCGTCGCCGGTGATGACGCCCGTCACGCGGCCATCCGCGACCGTCAAATCCTCGACGCCGCCCTCGATGACAGTCAGGTTCGCGGTCATTCCAATTGCCGCCTGCATCGCGCGTTTATAGAGCTTGCGATCCACCTGCGCGCGCGGACCCTGGACTGCTGGACCCTTCGAGCGGTTCAGCAACCGGAACTGGATGCCCGCTTGATCTGCGACCCTTCCAATCAGACCATCCAACGCATCAACCTCGCGGACGAGATGGCCTTTGCCGAGACCTCCAATCGCTGGGTTGCACGACAGTTCGCCGATGGTATCGGCCCGGTGGGTGACAAGCGCGGTACTGGCGCCCATGCGCGCGCTGGCGGCCGCTGCCTCACAGCCCGCATGCCCGCCGCCGACGACGATGACGTCGAAGCTGGTGTGATTGGCGGGGATGGAATTGGTCATGACGGCTCTAAATCTCAAAGATGAGCCAGAGACATAGGGCAGATCGGGGGGTGGTGCAATTGAGGGTCGTGCCGTTCGCTGCGCGATAAGGGCTTTCGCCCTTAACCCAAATGAGGGGTGACCCCTCATACTCCCCTCTTTTTGGGACTCAAGGTACGTGGAGGCGGGGCCAGTGTTTCACGTGAATCCAAGAGTCAAGACGGCTTGCAATGTCATCCACTGTTTCACGTGAATCGTTTTGGAGTGTTTTCGGACTAGCGCCCCCCCACTCCATGGCCGCCCTTGGGGCGGCCATCCAGGGCCGCAAACTCAGACCTATCCGCGCGACCCGGGATGGGCGGGTCAAGCCCGCCCATGGAGTGAAGGGGAAACATTTAATGCCGGCTGGCAACAAGGCCCGCGACCGAGCGGACGATTGCCGAGACGATCAAGCCGATGAGCAGGAGGAGGATGGACTTTGGGCCGAGTTCGCCAAACAGGGTCGCATAGGCGGTGTTGGCGGAACCCGGCAGCACGCGCTCGACCACCGTCGTCATGATGTCCAGCACCGAGCGCGCGCCGCGCACCAGCATACCGAAGAAGTTGAGGCTGTAGATGTTAAGCCCTGAATAAACCAACATCGTCAGCACGAGTTCAAGGATCAAAAAGGCCAGGATCGAAAATAAAGACAGGACGCCTCGCGCTGGCATCGAGCGGTT